>NZ_JBHWMB010000012.1:35914-37830 GCF_042730015.1 Streptomyces sp. NPDC059957
TCCTCCCTTCCGGGTAGGCCCCAGGCGTAGCGTGCTCTTGGGGCGTCCCCCCCCCCCCCCCCCCCGGCGCCCGTCACGCCGCCTGCGCCGGTTACGCCGTACGGGCGATGACGTACCGGAAGATGTTCGGCAGCCAGACGGCCCCGTCACCCCGTTCGTACGGGTGAAGCGCCTCCGCCAGTTCCTTCTCCACCTGGACCGGGTCCGAGCACTCGTACAGCCCGGTCGACAGCAGCCCGCGCACCGCGCTGTCCACGTCGGCGTACCCGAACGGGCAGAACACCCGCCCCGACCCGTCCGGCACCAGTCCGGCCGCTGCCGCCATCGCGTCCAGGTCCCGCGCCACCGGCCCGCCGCCCAGGACCGAGGGCACCGTGCACCGCTCCGCCGGCCCCCAGTCGGCCAGCACCACCGCACCGCCGGGGCGGCGCAGCGCCGGCAGGGCCGCGGCCAGGGCGCCCGGGGTGGGCGAGAAGGCCAGCAGCACGTCGTAGGGCACCGCGGGCGCCGGCGGGGCCGCGAGGACCTCCAGCAGGCGCTCCCGGGCCAGCGTCCGGCGTGCCGGATCCGTCTCCACACCCGTGGCCAGGGCTCCCCGGCCCGAGGCCAGCAACAGGGCCAGTCCGGCCCCGCAGTCGAGGCCGAGCAGCCGGTCGCCCGGCCCGACCTCCAGCCGGTCGTAGACCGCCTCGTACAGCGGTACCAGCATCCGTTCCTGGATCTCCGCCCAGTCCCGCGCGACAAGCGTCGCCGTCGGCGTCGGTGTCATCGAAAGAGCGCTCCTGATTCCTTGTCGCCCCCATGCCCCCGTTGCCAGAGAACTCCCGATTCGCCCTCGCGTCCAGAGGAGCGCGCCACCCGATTCGCACCCGATTCACGTTCGCCCCTCCGGGCGCCGTACCATTCGCGCCATGGCAAAGGCACCCGTTCTCACCCCTCAGGCGGAGGATTTCCCCCGCTGGTACCAGGATCTGATCAACAAGGCCGAGCTGGCCGACAACGGTCCGGTACGCGGCACCATGGTCATCCGACCGTACGGCTACGGGCTGTGGGAGCGGATGCAGCAGGAGATGGACGCGCGCATCAAGGACGCGGGCGCCCAGAACGCGTACTTCCCGCTGTTCATCCCGCAGTCCTACCTGACGCGGGAAGCGGAGCACGTCGAGGGCTTCGCCCCCGAGCTCGCGGTCGTCACGCACGGCGGCGGCAAGGAGCTGGACGAGCCGGTCGTCGTCCGCCCCACCTCCGAGACGATCGTCAACGAGTACTTCTCGAAGTGGGTCCAGAGCTACCGCGACCTGCCCCTGCTGATCAACCAGTGGGCGAACGTGGTCCGCTGGGAGATGCGCCCGCGCGTGTTCCTCCGTACGAGCGAGTTCCTCTGGCAGGAGGGCCACACGGCCCACCTCTCGTACGAGGACGCCCGCGACTACGCCGCCCGCATCCACACGGACGTGTACGGCGACTTCATGACCAACGTGCTCGGCATCGACGTCGTGCTCGGCCGCAAGACCGCCAAGGAGCGCTTCGCCGGCGCCATCAACACCCTCACCCTCGAGGGCATGATGGGCGACGGCAAGGCCCTGCAGCTCGGCACCAGCCACGAGCTCGGCACCAACTTCGCCAAGGCCTTCAACACGCAGTACCTGTCGAAGGAAGGCAAGCAGGAGCTCGTCTGGCAGACCTCGTGGGGCGTTTCCACCCGCATGGTCGGCGGCCTGATCATGTCGCACGGCGACGACAACGGCCTGCGGGTCCCGCCGCGCCTCGCGCACGTCCAGGTCGTCGTCATGGCGATCAAGGGCGACGAGGCCGTGGCGAAGGTCCGCGAGAGGGGGGGACGGACCAAAACCACGGGCCTGCGGGTGTTTTTTGAAAAACGCATCGACCCACCCCTCAGCCGCCCAACCGTAGAC
>NZ_JBHWMB010000012.1:37840-99805 GCF_042730015.1 Streptomyces sp. NPDC059957
CGGCTTGCGTTTCCCGCCGCGCTTCGCGCACGTCCGGGGTGGCGGCGGGGGGAGAGGGGGTGACGGGGCCGGGGCGAATGCCCTCCCTCCTTCCCCCCACCCCAAGGCCGCGGGCCTGCGGGTGTTCGTCGACGACCGCGTCGACACCCCCTTCGGCCGCCGCGCCGTGGACTGGGAGCTCAAGGGCGTACCGGTCCGCGTCGAGATCGGCCCCCGCGACCTGGAGGCCGGCACCGCGATGCTGGCCCGCCGGATCCCGGGCGGCAAGGAGGCCGTGCAGATCTCCGACCTCGCCGCCCTGCTGCCCAAGGTGCTGGAGGAGGACCAGGAGCAGCTGCTGCGCGAGTCCCGCGAGCGCCGCATCTCCCGCACCTCCGACGTCTCGACCATCGAGGAGGCCGCCGAGGCCGCCATCGCCGGTGGCTGGGCGCGGATCCCGTGGGCCGACCTCGGCCCCGAGGGCGAGGCGAAACTCGCCGAGCAGGCCGTGTCCGTACGCTGCCTGATCGCCGAGGACGGGTCGGTGCCGCAGGCGGACGACGCCCCCGGTAACCTCGCGATCGTCGCGCGCTCGTACTAGCCGGTCCGGCTGACGGCTCTCACGCCCCGGCGTGCGGCACCCGCCGCGCGCCGGGGTGTAGTCGTCACTACGTACCGACTCCTCCTGAGATATGCGCACCCGTCCTCGTCGGGACGCATGAGACTGAACTGACTGGTACGTGCAAAAAATTTGGAATGGCCCGGAATCGGAACACCGGGGCACCCCGGCTCGTTGTCACGACGTGAGCACGACACCACCTGTTCTCGCCGCAGAGCTGGCGCAGGCGTGGGCCGATATTCAGCGGTACCACCCCGAGCTGCCTGACCTTGCCGCGCCCGAGTCCCTGATCGGAGAGTCCTCGTCCGCCTGCGGCGCCGAACTCTCCTTCGAGCGACTGCTGCACGAGGCAGTCCACGGCATCGCCGCAACCCGCGGAGTGCGTGACACTTCGCGCGCCGGCCGCTACCACAACCGCAGGTTCCTCGCGATCGCCGAGGAGATGGGGCTGGACCACACCGACGAGCCGCACGCGAGCAGCGGCTTCTCCCTGGTCTCGCTCAATCCCGAGGCGAAGAAGCGCTACCGCCCCACCATGGAGCGCCTCCAGCGCGCGCTGAAGGCCCACACGGTCGCCACGGCCGCCGACACCAAGCGCAGCTTCCGCGGTCCGGCCGCCCGGCACGGGTCCTCCGGCGGCGGCGTACGCGTCAAGGCGGTCTGCGACTGCGGGCGCAACGTGCGCGTGGTCCCGTCCGTGCTGGCTCAGGCCCCGATCGTGTGCGGAGGCTGTATGAAGCCCTTCCGCATCCCGGAAGTGGCCATCGCGGTGGCCTCCTGACCCGGCGGGTGAGCTTCGCGACCTCCCGGCCGAGCGCGCCGCGGGCGTGTGGCACAATGGACAGCTGTACTCGACAGTCGCATAGGACCCCTCTCTCCTCCGGCTGACGCGTCCATCGGGCACCCGAGTACCGCAACCCCACGTGGCATCTCATGTGCCCAACCACGTCAAGTTCAGGAGACACCACTCCAGTGGCAGTCAAGATCAAGCTCAAGCGCCTCGGCAAGATTCGCCAGCCGCACTACCGCATCGTCGTCGCCGACGCCCGTACCCGTCGGGACGGTCGCGCGATCGAAGAGATCGGTATCTACCACCCGACGTACAACCCGTCGCGCATCGAGGTCAACGCCGAGCGTGCGCAGTACTGGCTGTCCGTTGGCGCCCAGCCCACCGAGGCTGTGCTCGCCATCCTGAAGCTCACCGGTGACTGGCAGGCGCACAAGGGCCTTCCGGCCCCCGCGCCGCTGCTGCAGCCGGCGACGAAGGAGAACAAGCGTCGCTCCTTCGACGAGTTCGCCAAGGCCCTCGAGGGCATCGGCGAGGGCAAGGGCGAAGCCATCACCCAGAAGGCGAAGAAGGCCGACAAGAAGGCGGACGAGGCTGAGGCCGAGACCGCCGAGTCGACCGAGGCCTGAGCATGCTCGAGGAGGCTCTTGAGCACCTCGTGAAGGGCATCGTGGACAACCCCGACGAAGTGCAGGTCGCCTCGCGCAACCTGCGCCGCGGGCAGGTGCTGGAGGTCCGGGTCCACCCCGACGACCTCGGCAAGGTGATCGGCCGCAACGGCCGCACCGCACGTGCACTGCGTACCGTCGTGGGCGCCATCGGCGGCCGGGGGATCCGCGTCGACCTCGTCGACGTGGACCAGGTCCGCTGAGCAGTTGAATCACCGGCACGGGCCGGGGAGGGCATACGTGCCCGCCCCGGCCCGTCGTCGTCTGAACAGGAGAAAATGCAGTGGAGCTGGTAGTCGCGCGGATCGGCCGCGCCCACGGGATCAAGGGTGAGGTCACCGTCGAGGTGCGGACCGACGAGCCCGAGCTGCGGCTCGGGCCCGGTGCCGTGCTCCGGACCGACCCGGCGTCGGCGGGACCGCTGACGGTCGAGACGGGCCGGGTGCACAGCGGGAGGCTCATGCTGCGCTTCGCCGGGGTCAAGGACCGCACCGGCGCCGAGGCGCTGCGCAACATCCTGCTCATCGCCGACGTGGACCCGTCGGAGCTGCCGGCCGAGGACGACGAGTACTACGACCACCAGCTGATGGACCTCGACGTGGTCCTCGAGGACGGCACCGCGATCGGCCGGATCACCGAGATCTCGCACCTGCCCTCGCAGGACCTGTTCATCGTCGAGCGGCCGGACGGCACCGAGGTGATGATCCCCTTCGTCGAGGAGATCGTCGCCGAGATCGACCTCGACGAGCAGCGCTGCGTCATCACCCCGCCGCCCGGTCTCATCGACGAGCGCGAGGCGATCGTCGTCTCCACCCGCGACGAGGAATCGGACGGGGAGTCGGACGAGGACGGGGACGCGGACGGGGAGTCGGACGAGGACGGGGACGCGGACGAGGAGCCGGCCGGGGACTCGGCCAAGGGCGTGAGCGGGGAAGACGCCTGATGCGTCTCGACGTCGTCACGATCTTCCCCGAGTACCTGGAGCCGCTCAACGTCTCCCTGGTCGGCAAGGCCCGGGCGCGCGGCCAGCTGGACGTACACGTCCACGACCTGCGGGACTGGACGTACGACCGGCACAACACGGTGGACGACACCCCGTACGGCGGCGGTCCCGGCATGGTCATGAAGACCGAGCCCTGGGGCGAGGCCCTGGACGCGGCGCTGGCCGACGGCTACGAGGCCGGCGCGCACGGGCCCGTCATCGTCGTCCCCACACCCAGCGGCCGGCCGTTCACCCAGGAACTGGCCGTCGAGCTCTCCGAACGCCCCTGGCTGATCTTCACCCCGGCCCGGTACGAGGGCATCGACCGCCGGGTCATGGACGAGTACGCCACGCGCCTGACGGTCTACGAGGTGTCCATCGGCGACTACGTCCTGGCCGGCGGCGAGGCGGCCGTCCTGGTGGTCACCGAGGCTGTTGCCCGGCTGCTGCCCGGGGTGCTCGGCAACGCCGAATCGCACCGCGACGACTCCTTCGCACCCGGGGACATGGCCAACCTGCTGGAGGGGCCCGTCTACACCAAGCCCCCCGAGTGGCGCGGCCACGGGATCCCGGACGTGCTGGTCAGCGGCCACCACGGCAAGATCGCCCGGTGGCGCCGCGACGAGGCCTTCCGCCGTACGGCGGCCAACCGCCCGGACCTGATCGAGCGCTGCGAGGCCTCCGCCTTCGACAAGAAGGACCGCGAGCTGCTGAGCATCCTCGGCTGGAAGCCGTCCGGCGACGGCCGATTTTGGCGCAGGCCCCCGACCGTGGAAGAATAGGCGGCTGCTGTGTGCTCGCGGACGCCCCTGCCACAGGGGGACCGTCGTCCGCCGGGTCCCACAGCTCCCGAATTCTCTCCGGAAACCCCGCATCGGCGACCTGTGGCGTCATGCGAAGAAAGCAGACGAATCACATGTCTCACCTGCTCGATGGCGTCAACGCCGCCACCCTGCGCTCGGACCTCCCGGCCTTCCGCCCGGGTGACACCGTCAACGTTCACGTCCGCGTGATCGAGGGCAACCGCTCCCGTATCCAGCAGTTCAAGGGTGTCGTCATCCGCCGCCAGGGCTCGGGCGTCTCCGAGACCTTCACGGTCCGCAAGGTCTCCTTCAGCGTCGGCGTGGAGCGTACCTTCCCGGTCCACTCCCCGATCTTCGAGAAGATCGAGCTCGTCACCCGCGGTGACGTGCGTCGCGCCAAGCTGTACTTCCTCCGTGAGCTCCGCGGCAAGGCCGCGAAGATCAAGGAGAAGCGCGACCGCTGATCTGCTCCCGGAGTTCAGGGGAAGGCCGGATAGGCTCGCCCCCGATGGACACCGAAGCACCTCACACGCAGCGCGGCCACTCTTCCCCCGACGAGGGGGAGGGGAGGTCGCGTTTCGTGTTTTCCGGAGCGGGGCCCGCCTCGGGCTCCGGCTCCGGTGCCGGTGCCGGTGCCGGAGCCGACAGCGACACCGACGCCGGTTCTGAAGCCGGCGACCCCGGCACGGCCGGCTGGCTGACCTGGCGGCGCGCCGGGCTGCTCGGCGTGGCCTGCACCGTCTTCCTGCTGCTGTTCAGCAATTTCGTGCTCCAGCCCTTCCTGATCCCGAGCCGCTCGATGGAGCCCACGCTCGCCGTCGGGGACCGGGTGCTGGTCAACAAGCTGGCGTACCGTTTCGGCGGCGCTCCGGAGCGCGGGGACGTCGTGGTCTTCGACGGCACGGGCTCCTTCGTACGGGAGGCCCCGGACGGCAATCCGGTCGGCGACGCCCTGCGCGGGGCGGCCTCGGCGCTCGGACTGGCCGAGCCCGCGGACTCCGATTTCGTGAAGCGGGTCGTGGGCGTCGGCGGTGACGACGTGGTGTGCGACGAGAACGGCCGGATCAAGGTCAACGGGGTGCCGCTGGACGAGCCGTACCTCTTCCCCGGCGACTCGGGATCGAGGGTGCCGTTCCGCGTCGTCGTACCCCTTGGGACCCTGTGGGTCATGGGTGACCATCGTTCCCAGTCCCGGGACTCCCGGGACCACCTGGGGGAGCCGGGCGGGGGGATGGTGCCGGTGGAGAAGGTGATCGGGCGGGCCGACTGGATCGGCTGGCCGCTGTCGCGCTGGGGGGAGACGGGTTCCGCGGGCGGTGGCCGTGGGTAGCCGCGGGCGCCCGCGCGGCGACGGATACCCGTACGAAGACGACGACCGGGACGCCGCCGCCCGCGACCCGGAGCCGGAGCAGGACGCGCCGGCCGCGCCCCCGGAGCCCGGCGGCCGGGCCGAACGGCGTCGCCTCGCCCGCCGGGTCCGGCGCAGACGGCGTACCCGCCGGGCGGGGGAGCTGCCGCTGCTCGTGGTGGTCGCGCTGTGCATCGCCCTGATCCTCAAGACCTTCCTCGTGCAGGCCTTCTTCATCCCGTCGGGCTCCATGGAGCAGACGATCCGGATCGGCGACCGGGTCCTGGTCGACAAGCTCACCCCGTGGTTCGGCTCCGAGGTCGAGCGGGGAGACGTGGTCGTGTTCAAGGACCCGGGAGGCTGGCTGGGCGGCGAGAGCGTCCAGCCCACCGAGGATCCGGTGGGGATCAAGCAGATCAAGCAGACCCTCACCTTCATCGGCCTGCTGCCCTCGGCGAACGAACAGGACCTGATCAAGCGCGTCATCGCCGTCGGCGGGGACAGCGTGAAGTGCTGCGACGCCCGGGGCCGGGTCAGCGTCAACGGATCGCCGCTCGACGAGCCGTACGTGAACCCGGGCAACGTGCCCTCGGAGATCCGCTTCGAGGTGCAGGTGCCCGCCGGGCGGATCTTCGTCATGGGCGACCACCGGGCGAACTCCGCCGACTCCCGCTACCACCTCGACGAGGCCTTCCACGGCACGATCGACGTGCAGGACGTGGTCGGCGAAGCCGTGGTGATCGCCTGGCCCTTCGGGCATTGGCACCGGCTGGAACAGCCCGCCACCTTCCGCATGGTTCCCGACCAGGCGCGCGGCGGCCGCCGCGCGCCCCGTAGGCGCCGGGGCGGCTCCTCGTTCGCATAGTGTGTCCTTGGTCTCCCGCGCCTTCGGGAACTCCCGCTCGTTAGGGGAGGGGAGGGCCCGTGGCTCATCAGGGCCGGGCGTCGATTTCCGAACGAGGAGTGGATGTGGGGGACGTGGCGGTTGGTGCACGGTCCGGACGCGACGAGGGCGGCGAGGAGCCGAAAGACTCCTCCCGGCCCGATGCCGTCGAGAACGACGGCGACGCGAACGACGGCGCCGCGGCACGCCCGCACCGTTCGTTCTGGAAGGAGCTTCCGCTCCTGGTCGGCATCGCCCTGCTGCTCGCCCTGCTGATCAAGACCTTCCTGGTACAGGCGTTCTCGATCCCCTCCGACTCGATGCAGAACACCCTGCAGCGCGGCGACCGGGTGCTCGTGGACAAGCTGACGCCGTGGTTCGGATCGGAGCCCGAGCGCGGCGAGGTCGTGGTCTTCCACGACCCGTCGAACTGGCTGAGCGGGGAGCCCACCCCGGAACCCAACATCGCGCAGAAGGCCCTCAGCTGGATCGGCCTCATGCCGTCCGCCGAGGAGAAGGACCTGATCAAGCGGACGATCGCCATCGGCGGTGACACGGTCGAGTGCAAGAAGGGGGGACCGGTCATCGTCAACGGCAAGGAGCTCGACGAGCCGTACATCTTCCCCGGCAACACCCCGTGCGACGACTTCCCCTTCGGTCCGCTCACCGTGCCCAAGGGCAAGATCTGGGTGATGGGCGACCACCGGCAGAACTCGCAGGACTCCCGCTACCACCAGCAGGACCCCACCCAGGGCTTCGTGCCCGTCAGCGATGTCGTCGGACGCGCCGTGGTGGTCGCCTGGCCGATCACCCGCTGGTCCACCCTGCCGGTTCCGGACACCTACGACCAGCCGGGCATCGGCACGCAGACCAAGGCCACCGCGCTCGGTCTGGACGCCGCCGGGCTGGCGCCGGTCGGGCTCGGCCCCGCCGCGCTCGGGTTCGCCGGCGCGGTGCCGGTCGTGCTGTGGCGCAGGCGGAGGCTGACCGCGGGGCGTACCGACAGGTAGGGTGCCGCCCAGGTCGACGATCTCCGAGTGTGGGGGCGCTTGCAATGGGCGGAACACGAGCAATACGAGCAGGTGACGGCGATGGCCGCGGTGCTCTCGGCAGCATGCTGTCGGGAGTCGCCGTGGCCATCGGCTTTGTGCTCTTCCTGGGCGGGTTCGTGTGGGGAGCCATCGTGTACCAGCCGTACACGGTGCCGACCGACTCGATGATGCCCACCGTGAAGCCCGGGGACCGGGTGCTGGCGCAGCGCATCGCCGGCGGCGACGTGCGCCGCGGGGACGTGGTGATCTTCAAGGACGAGCAGTGGAGCGATTCGCCGATGGTCAAGCGGGTCGTCGGCATCGGCGGGGACACGGTCAAGTGCTGTGGTGACGGCGGCCGGCTCACGGTCAACGGCAAGGTGCTGGACGAGCCGTACATCGAGGTGGACACGCTCGACGTGGAGGGTGCTCCGGGCGGGTCCGCCGCCTCCCGGACGCCGTTCGAGGTGACGGTGCCGGAGGGCAACCTCTTCCTGCTCGGCGACCGGCGCGGAGCCTCGCTGGACTCCCGGGCCCACCTGACGGAGGCCGGACAGGGGACGGTCGCCCGCTCGGCGGTGACGGGCCGCGTCGACGCCCTCGCGTGGCCCGACATGGCGATGCTGGAGCGTCCCGGGGCCTACGCCGCCCTGCCCGGTGGGACCTCGGCACCGGGGCCGCTGCTGCTCCAGGTGACCGCGGTGGTGGTCGGAGCCGCCATGGTGGTGCTCGGAGCCGCGTACGGGCCGCTCGCACGGGTTCTCGGGCGCGGGCGGAGGCAGGAGCGGGCCGATGTCCGCTGACGCCTCGGCGGGGCCGGGGGCCGGCTCCGGGGCGGGAGGGCAGGCAGGGCCGGCAGGGCCGCGGAAGGTGGCGCGGGTGATCCTGCTGGACCCCGATGACCGGATCCTGCTGATGCACGGCTTCGAGCCGGGAGACCCGGCGGACGACTGGTGGTTCACCCCGGGCGGCGGTCTGGAAGGGGCCGAGACCCGGGAACAGGCCGCTCTGCGCGAGCTCGCGGAGGAGACCGGGATCACCGACGTGGAGCTGGGTCCGGTGCTGTGGCACCGCTACTGCTCGTTCCCTTTCGACGGGCGCCGCTGGGAGCAGGACGAGTGGTACTTCCTGGCCCGTACGACCCAGACGGCGACCGCGCTGGGAGGCCTCACCGAGCTGGAGCGCCGCAGCGTCTCGGGCACCAGGTGGTGGACCTCCGAGGAACTTCTTGCGGCCCATGAGACGGTGTACCCGACCAGACTCGCAGAGCTGCTCCGCACGCTGCTCGACGACGGTCCCCCGGGTGCGCCCGTGAACCTGGCCCCGGAAATCGTTTAGGGGCGCACGGGCCTGGCGCACAATAGGGGGACGCACGGCTGAAGGGGAACATGCCATGAGTGCCGAGGACCTCGAGAAGTACGAGACCGAGATGGAGCTGAAGCTCTATCGCGAGTACCGCGACGTCGTCGGGCTGTTCAAGTATGTGATCGAGACCGAACGCCGTTTCTACCTCACCAACGACTACGAGATGCAGGTGCACTCGGTGCAGGGGGAGGTCTTTTTCGAGGTCTCGATGGCCGACGCGTGGGTCTGGGACATGTACAGACCGGCTCGGTTCGTGAAGCAGGTGCGGGTGCTGACCTTCAAGGACGTGAACATCGAGGAGCTCAACAAGAGCGATCTCGAACTTCCGGGCAGCTGATCCCCTCGCCGCTTCTCTCGCGGTTTCCCTCGCCGGGGTGACGCGGTTGTCCACATCGCCCCGGTTGTCCACCAAGATCCACCAGGTGGGCGGGGACGCGGGATCGTCGGCGGCGGAGGTGGTGCCGGATGAACGCGAAGGGCGTGGCACAGCAGGCATTGGGGCGGTACGGCGAGGACCTCGCGACACGGCGGCTCACCGAGGCCGGGATGACCGTGATCGCGCGGAACTGGCGGTGTCGCGGCGGGGAGATCGACATCGTCGCCCGGGACGGGGACGCCCTCGTCGTGTGCGAGGTCAAGACCCGGCGGGCGGGGGAGTTCGAACATCCCATGGCCGCGCTGCGGCCCGCCAAGGCCGAGCGCTTGCGCAGGCTCGCCGGGCGCTGGCTGGCCGACCACGGGGGACCACCCCCGGGCGGGGTGCGCATCGACCTCGTCGGAGTCCTCCTGCCGCGGCGCGGCGGACCCGTGGTGGAACACGTCAGGGGGGCGGCCTGATGGGGTTCGCGCGGGCCTGCTCGGTCGCCCTCGTGGGCGTCGACGGCGTGGTGGTGGAGGTCCAGGCCGACCTGGAGCCCGGGGTCGCCACCTTCTCCCTGGTGGGGCTCCCCGACAAGACCCTGGTCGAGAGCCGGGACAGGGTCCGGGCGGCCGTGGTGAACTCGGGCGCCGCCTGGCCGCAGAAGAAGCTCACCGTCGGCCTCAGCCCGGCGTCCGTCCCGAAGGGCGGCGCCGGCTTCGACCTCGCCGTGGCGGCCGCCGTGCTGGGCGCCGCCGAGGTGATCGACCCCAAGGTGATCGCCGATCTCGTCCTCATCGGGGAGCTGGGGCTGGACGGCCGGGTGCGTCCCGTCCGCGGGATCCTGCCGGCCGTGCTCGCCGCCGCGGAGGCCGGATACCGGCAGGTCGTGGTCCCGCAGCAGTGCGCGGCCGAGGCCGTGCTCGTCCCGGACGTCTCGGTCCTCGGGGTACGCAGCCTGCGGCAGCTGATCGCGGTGCTCACCGAGGGGGAGGTCCCCGAGGAGGATCCCCCGGATCCGTCCGGGCGCCCGGACCCGATGCTCGCCGGGCTGGTCGTCCCCGGCGCCGGACTCGGCACGGGGGTGGCCCGCGACGGCGACGGGCGGGACTTCCCCGACCTCGCCGACGTCGCCGGACAGCACGCGGCACGCCGGGCCCTGGAGGTGGCGGCCGCCGGGGGCCACCACCTCTTCCTGAGCGGACCGCCGGGCGCGGGCAAGACGATGATGGCCGAGCGGATCCCCTGGATCATGCCCCCGCTCACCCGACAGGACTCCCTGGAGGTCACGGCCGTCCACTCGGTCGCGGGAATCCTGCCCCCGGGCGAACCGCTCGTCGCCCGGCCCCCGTACTGCGCCCCGCACCACTCGGCGACCATGCAGTCCCTCGTCGGGGGCGGAGCCGGTGTGGCCAGGCCCGGAGCGGTGTCCCTGGCCCACAGGGGGGTGCTGTTCCTGGACGAAGCTGCGGAGTTCAGCACCAAGGCCCTGGACGCCCTGAGGCAGCCCCTCGAAGCGGGACACGTGGTCATCGCCCGGGCCGCCGGGGTGGTACGCCTGCCGGCCCGGTTCCTGATGGTGCTGGCCGCCAACCCCTGTCCCTGCGGGCGGCACACCCTGCACGGGACCGGCTGCGACTGCCCGGCCTCGGTGATCCGCCGCTACCAGGCCCGGCTGTCGGGGCCGCTGCTGGACCGGGTGGACCTGCGCGTGGAGGTCGAGCCGGTCACCCGCTCCGATCTGCTGGGGCGCGGGGGCCGCGGCGAGGCCACGGCGGCGGTGGCCGCACGGGTCCGGGAGGCCCGTGACCGGGCGGCGGCCCGGCTCGAGGGCACGCCCTGGCGGCTCAACGCGGAAGTCCCGGGCCACGAGCTGCGGACCCGCTGGCCGGCCGCCCCGGGCGCACTGGCCCAGGCCGAGCGGGACCTGGAGCGCGGCCTGCTGACCGCGCGGGGGCTCGACCGGGTGCTCCGGGTCGCCTGGACGGTGGCCGACCTGAGGAGCCGGGACCGCCCCGACGCCCTGGACGTGGCGGTCGCCCTCGAACTGCGCACCGGCATCGCCCGCGGAGCCGCCGCGCACCTGGACGCCGCCTCATGACCGCCGCGACGCCGGCCCCGGGACCCGGCCCGGCACCCGGCCCGGAGGCTGAGGCGGAGCCCGCGGGAGAGGTGCTTGCGCGGGCCGCGCTCACCCGGGTCCTGGAGCCCGGGGAGGAACACGGCGGGCGCTGGCTGCGGGCGTACGGGGCCGTCGGGCTGATACGGCTGCTGACCGGGCCCGCGCCGGACCCCGGGGTGCTGACCGGGGTCGGCGCCGAGCGGCTCGCCGGATACCGCCGCCGGGCCGCGTCGGCCGATCCCCGGCGGGACCTGGAGGTCGCCGCCGAGACCGGGAGCCGGTTCGTCTGCCCCGGGTCGGCGGAGTGGCCGAGTCAACTGGACGACCTCGGTGACGCCCGGCCCGTCGGGCTGTGGGTGCGGGGCAGTCCGAGCCTGCGGACCTGGGCCCTGCGGTCCGTGGCGGTGGTCGGGGCCCGCGCGTGCACCCCGTACGGGGCACACATGGCCCAGAGCCTGGCCGGTGAACTCGCCGAGCGCGGATGGGTGGTGGTCTCGGGCGCCGCCTACGGGATCGACGGCGCCGCCCACCGCGGTGCCCTCGCCGCCGGCGGAGCGACGGCCGCCGTGCTGGCCTGCGGGGTGGACGTGCCCTACCCGCGCGGGCACGCCGGACTGCTCGGCCGGATCGCCGCCCAGGGGCTGCTCCTCGGCGAGCTGCCGCCCGGCAGCCATCCCACGCCGAGCCGGTTCGTCCTGCGCAACCGCGTCATCGCCGCCCTGACCCGGGGCACGGTCGTCGTGGAGGCGGCCCACCGCAGCGGGTCCCTGGTCACCGCCCGGCGGGCCCAGGCGCTGGGGAGGATCACCATGGGCATCCCGGGCCCGGCCACCAGCGGGCTCTCGGCCGGCGTGCACGAACTGCTGCGCGGCGAGGCCTCGCTGGTCACGGACGCGGCGGAGGTCGTCGAGCTGGTCGGAGGGATGGGAGAGCTGGCCCCCGAGCGGCGGGGCCCCGTGATCGCCCGGGACCTGCTGGGTCCCGAAGCGGTCCGGGTACTCGAAGCCCTCCCGGCGGGGCGCCTCGCGGACCTGGGGGAGCTGGCCCTCGCGGCGGGCACCGGCACCGATGAAGTCATCGGCAGACTGTACGAACTTCACTCTCTGGGGTTCGTCGAACGGCAGGGCGACGGCTGGCAGTTGGCCCCGAAGCGGCCGAGAGGAGGCGCATAAAGCGGAGCTGCCCGGCGAGGCGGTCGTTGACCTGGGGCGTTCCGGTGAAAGAGTGAAGCCGATGAGAGACGCGGTCTTCCCGGTGGCACCCGCCGGGACCGTGCGCCAGGCGCCGGTCCCGGGTCGCCCGCGCGAGTCGGGGCGCCCTTGCGGGCCCGCGCGATCCCGTACTCTTCGCGCACCGCGACACTTCCGTCACGCTACGCTCCCAAGGAATCCGGCTCCGGCAAAGGCGAAGCATGCCCCAGCACACCTCAGGGTCCGACCGCGCTGCGGTGCCCCCCGCTGCGCGCGGCAGCGAGCGGTCCACCGCGCCCTCGTCGCTGGAGGTGCTGTGGCGCTCGTACAAGGACTCGGGTGACGAGCGGCTGCGGGAGCAGCTGATCCTGCACTACTCGCCCCTGGTGAAGTACGTGGCGGGCCGCGTCAGCGTCGGTCTGCCGCCCAATGTGGAACAGGCCGACTTCGTCTCCTCCGGAGTCTTCGGACTGATCGACGCCATCGAGAAGTTCGACATCGAACGGTCCATCAAGTTCGAGACGTACGCGATCACCCGCATTCGCGGCGCGATGATCGACGAGCTGCGGGCGCTGGACTGGATCCCCCGCTCGGTGCGGCAGAAGGCGCGCGCCGTGGAACGGGCCTACGCCACGCTGGAGGCCCAGCTGCGGCGCTCCCCGACCGAGCACGAGGTCGCCGGGGAGATGGGCATCGGCGTGGAGGATCTGCACGCCGTTTTCAGCCAGTTGTCGCTGGCCAACGTGGTCGCCCTGGAAGAGCTGCTGCACGTGGGCGGGGAAGGTGACCGCCTCTCCCTGATGGACACCCTGGAGGACACCGCCGCGGACAACCCGGTGGAGGTCGCGGAGGACCGGGAGCTGCGGCGGCTGCTGGCGCGGGCCATCAACACGCTGCCCGAGCGGGAGAAGACGGTGGTGACCCTCTACTACTACGAGGGCCTCACGCTCGCCGAGATCGGCAACGTCCTCGGGGTCACCGAGAGCCGCGTCAGCCAGATCCACACCAAGTCGGTCCTGCAGTTGCGGGCGAAGCTGGCGGACGTCGGGCGCTGAACCGGGGTCCCGGGGCGCTGGGGCTGCGGCCGAGAGCGTGCGACGGCCTTGCGGTACGTCCGTAGAGTGGACGCGTGCCCAGGATTCGAGCGGCCTCCGTGGCCGAGCACCGGTCGATGCAGCGCGGGGCCCTGTTGGACGCCGCGCGTTCCCTGCTGTCCGAAGGGGGGACGGAGGCGCTGACCTTCCCCGCCCTCGCCGAGCGGACCGGCCTCGCCCGGTCCTCCGTGTACGAGTACTTCCGGTCCCGCGCGGCCGTAGTCGAAGAGCTGTGCGCGGTGGACTTCCCCGTGTGGGCGGCCGAGATCGAGGCGGCGATGTCCGAGGCGGAGGCGCCGGAGGCGAAGATCGAGGCGTATGTGCGCTGCCAGCTGGGGCTGGTGGGAGACAAGCGGCACCGGGCGGTGGTGGCGATCTCGGCGAGCGAGCTGGACGCCGGGGCGCGCGAGAAGATCCGGGCGGCGCACGGTTCGCTGATCGCGATGATCGTGGAGGCGTTGGCCGCGCTGGGGCAGGCGGAGCCGAGGCTGGCCGCGATGCTGCTCCAAGGCGTGGTGGACGCCGCCGTCCGGCGGATCGAGGCGGGCGCCGGGGAAGACCCCGTCGTCGTCACGGACGCGGCGGTGGCCATGGCCCTGCGGGGCGTCGGAGGCTGACCCGGCCCCGTTCCCGGCCCCGCCCTGGCTCTGTTCCGGCCCTGCTCCTGGGCCCCGGTTCGATGTCGTGGCGTGCCGGTTCGGTGGTCGGCCCTGCGGGGCGGAGTCCCCTACCCGCCCTTCCTCCGTTCCCAGGGCTCTGCCCTGACCCGGTCCTCAAGCGCCGGACGGGCTGGAGTGCTCTTGGGGCTCCGCCCCGGACCCCTGTCCTCTAGCGCCGGACGGGCTGGAGTGCTCCTGGGGCTCCGCTGCGGAACCCGGTCCTCGAGCGCCGGGCGGCTGGAGAGCCCGGACCCCGGGTCTCGAATCCCGGGTGAGACCCCTTCCCCGCTCAGGGGTAGTAGGCGGGGGGTCGGGTGGGGGAGGAGGGTCAGGGGGTTGAGGTAGGTCTTCGCGTGGAGGAGGCCCCAGTGGAGGCAGGGGCGGGAGCAGTGGGGGCCGTCCGTGAGGAGGGCCACCACCTGGCCCGTCGTGACCTCGGCGCCCTGTGCCACCAGGGGGCGGACCGGTTCGTACGTCGTGCGCAGGCCGTTCGGGAGCGTCAGCGAGAGGACCCCGCGGCCCGCGACCGGGCCGGCGTAGTGGACCCGCCCCGGACCGACCGCGCGGAGTTCCGCACCCACCGGGGCCGCCAGGTCCACTCCGCGGTGGCCCGCCGCGTACGGGGTCGGCGGCGGGTCCCACCAGCGGACCACCGTCAGGGGAGACGGGAGCGGGCGTCCGCCCGGGGCCCCCGCGGCGCTCGGAGCGCGCCGCGGCTCCGGTGTCGTCGGAGGCGGAGGCGGAGGCGGGGGCGGAGGCGGGGGCAGGGCGAGGCCCAGGGCCAGGAGCAGGGTGAGCAGCAGCTTCGTCATGGGGGCATGGTTCCGTTTCCGGAGCCGGCCCCGCCCGGGCCTGTGGACGGTCGGCGCCCTGTGGACAACCGCGTCATCCGGCATACCACCGGGTCCCGTACACTTCTTGTGGCGATCCGGGTCACCGGGTCGACTTCGCACGCCCCAGCACCGGCTCCTCAGGGCCAGGTGACAGCGTCTCTCGGTCCCCTCAACGGGGGCAGGGCGCGACAGGGACGTCAGGAACCAAACCGAGAAAACAAGGAGATGGCCATGGCCGTCGTAACGATGCGGGAGCTGCTGGAAAGCGGCGTCCACTTCGGTCACCAGACCCGCCGTTGGAACCCGAAGATGAAGCGCTTCATCTTCACGGAGCGCAACGGCATCTACATCATCGACCTGCTGCAGTCGCTGTCGTACATCGACCGCGCCTACGAGTTCGTGAAGGAGACCGTCGCCCACGGCGGTTCCATCATGTTCGTCGGTACCAAGAAGCAGGCCCAGGAGGCCATCGCCGAGCAGGCGACGCGCGTTGGTATGCCCT
This sequence comes from Streptomyces sp. NPDC059957, assembly GCF_042730015.1. Lineage (NCBI taxonomy): Bacteria > Bacillati > Actinomycetota > Actinomycetes > Kitasatosporales > Streptomycetaceae > Streptomyces > Streptomyces sp. NPDC059957. Next base: position 53,064 of record NZ_JBHWMB010000012.1, read on the forward strand.
ACGTCAACCAGCGGTGGCTGGGTGGCATGCTCACCAACTTCTCCACCGTCTACAAGCGCCTTCAGCGTCTGAAGGAGCTTGAGGCGATCGACTTCGAGGACGTCGCCGCCTCGGGTCTCACCAAGAAGGAGCTCCTGGTCCTCTCTCGCGAGAAGATCAAGCTGGAGAAGACCCTCGGTGGTATCCGCGAGATGTCGAAGGTCCCCAGCGCCGTCTGGATCGTCGACACCAAGAAGGAGCACATCGCCGTCGGTGAGGCGCGCAAGCTCCACATCCCGGTCGTCGCGATCCTCGACACCAACTGCGACCCCGACGAGGTCGACTACAAGATCCCGGGCAACGACGACGCGATCCGCTCCGTCACCCTGCTCACCCGCGTGATCGCCGACGCCGTCGCCGAGGGCCTCATCGCCCGTTCCGGTGCCGCCACTGGCGACTCGAAGCCGGGCGAGAAGGCCGCTGCCGAGCCGCTCGCCGAGTGGGAGCGCGACCTGCTCGAGGGTGAGAAGAAGGCCGACGACGCCGAGGCCGCCCCGGCCGCCGAGGCTGTTGTCGACGCCCCCGCCGTCGAGGCCGAGGCTGCTCCGGCCGCCGAGGCCGAGGTTGTCGCCGAGGCCGTCGTCGAGGCTCCGGCCGCCGACGCCGAGCAGGCCTGACCCACTGAGAGCGCCCGGCGTTCATGCGCCGGGCACTCACAGAACGGACGATGACGGCGGGGGAGCCGCGCCAAAAGCGCGCCTCCTCCGCCGTTCACCCGTAGATCTACGACTTCGAGAGAGAATCACAGACTCATGGCGAACTACACCGCCGCTGACGTCAAGAAGCTCCGCGAGCTCACCGGCGTCGGCATGCTGGACTGCAAGAACGCGCTGGTCGAGGCCGACGGTGACGTCGACAAGGCCGTCGAGGCACTCCGTATCAAGGGTCAGAAGGGCGTCGCCAAGCGCGAAGGCCGTTCTGCCGAGAACGGTGCCGTCGTCTCCGTCATCTCCGACGACAACACCTCCGGTGTCCTCGTCGAGCTGAAGTGCGAGACGGACTTCGTCGCCAAGGGCGACAAGTTCCTTGCGGTCACCAACGAGCTGGCCAACCACATCGCCGCGACCTCGCCGGCCGACATCGAGGCGCTGCTCGCGTCCGAGATCGCCCCCGGCAAGACCGTGCAGGCGTTCGTCGACGAGGCCAACGCCAACCTCGGCGAGAAGATCGTCCTGGACCGCTTCGCGCAGTTCACCGGCGGTTACGTCTCGGCGTACATGCACCGCACGATGCCCGACCTGCCGTTCCAGATCGGCGTCCTGGTCGAGCTCGACAAGGAGAACGCCGAGGTCGCCCGCGGCGTCGCGCAGCACATCGCCGCGTTCGCGCCGAAGTGGCTCTCCGCCGAGGACGTTCCGGCCGAGGTCGTCGAGTCCGAGCGTCGTGTGGCCGAAGAGGTCACCCGCGCCGAGGGCAAGCCGGAGGCCGCGCTGCCGAAGATCGTCGAGGGTCGTGTCAACGGCTTCTTCCGCGACAACACGCTGCTTGGCCAGGCGTACGCCCTGGACGCCAAGAAGTCCGTCCAGAAGGTTCTGGACGAGGCCGGTGTCACCCTGGTGCGCTTCTCGCGCATCAAGGTCGGCATCTGAGTCCGTCCGTACGCGACGGACACCGGACCCCGGTAGGGTCTGAAGCAGTCGCCCGCGTTCGCGCAGGGCGACCGCAGATCTGACGAGGAGGCCATTGCCGTAGAGGGAACCGCGAGGACCCACCGGCAATGGCCTTCTTCGTATGTGCACGAGGAGATCTCCATGAATCAGGGCGTGGACACCCACACCGCTTCCGACGACAAGAGCGACCAGGACAAGAAGGGCCGCCGCTTCATGCTGAAGCTGTCGGGCGAGGCCTTCTCCGGTGGCGGAGGACTGGGCGTCGACCCCGACGTAGTCCACGCCATCGCCCGCGAGATCGCCGCGGTGGTCCGCGACGGCGCGGAGATCGCGATCGTGATCGGCGGTGGCAACTTCTTCCGCGGAGCCGAACTCCAGCAGCGCGGCATGGACCGGGCCCGGTCCGACTACATGGGCATGCTCGGCACGGTCATGAACTGCCTCGCCCTCCAGGACTTCCTGGAGAAGGAAGGCATCGACTCCCGCGTCCAGACGGCCATCACCATGGGCCAGGTCGCCGAGCCGTACATCCCGCTGCGCGCCGTGCGCCACCTGGAGAAGGGCCGCGTGGTCATCTTCGGCGCCGGCATGGGCATGCCCTACTTCTCCACCGACACCACGGCCGCCCAGCGCGCCCTGGAGATCGACGCGGAAGCCCTGCTCATGGGCAAGAACGGCGTCGACGGGGTCTACGACTCCGACCCGAAGAAGAACCCGGACGCCGTGAAGTTCGACGCGCTGGAGTACAGCGAGGTGCTGTCGCGCGACCTCAAGGTCGCCGATGCCACCGCCATCACTCTGTGCCGCGACAACAAGCTGCCGATCCTCGTCTTCGAGCTGCTCGCCGAGGGCAATATCGCGCGAGCCGTCAAGGGTGAGAAGATCGGCACGCTCGTGAGCGACCAGGGCACCCGGGCCTGAGCAGGCCCCCCGTCCGCCTGAACCATCCATTTCTGACATGCAGGAGCACGTGGTGACCGAAGAGATCCTCCTCGAGGCCGAGGAGAAGATGGAAAAGGCCGTCGTCGTCGCCAAGGAAGACTTCGCCGCGATTCGCACCGGTCGTGCGCACCCGGCGATGTTCAACAAGATCGTGGCGGAGTACTACGGCGCCATCACGCCCATCAACCAGCTCGCCTCCTTCTCGGTCCCCGAGCCGCGCATGGCGATCGTGACCCCGTTCGACAAGAGCGCCCTGCGCAACATCGAGACGGCCATCCGCGACTCCGACCTGGGCGTCAACCCCAGCAACGACGGCAGCATCATCCGGGTGACCTTCCCCGAGCTGACGCAGGACCGCCGCAAGGAGTACATCAAGGTCGCGCGCACCAAGGCCGAGGACTCCAAGGTGTCGATCCGCGCCATTCGCCGCAAGGCGAAGGACGCCCTCGACAAGCTCGTCAAGGACAAGGAAGCCGGCGAGGACGAGGTGCGCCGCGCCGAGAAGGAGCTCGACGACACCACCGCGAAGTACGTCGCGCAGGTGGACGAGCTCCTGAAGCACAAGGAAGCCGAGCTCCTCGAAGTCTGATGAACGACACTTCCTGGCAGCCGGAGCCGGTTCCGGCGGGTCCCGCCTACGATGCGCTGGTGGGCCCGCACACTCGGCCCATGCCCATCGTGCCCGATGCCGCCGGCCGTGACTTCGACGACCGGGAAGCACGCGATCGGGGGGCCGCCGCTGACGGCGGCCCCCTCTTCCGCGCCGATACGCCGCCGCAGGAGCCCATGCCCAGCCCCCCGCCGACCCCGCCTTCGCCGGCACCGCAGGACGCCTCGCCCCCGCCTCAGAAGAAGCGCGCCGGGCGGGACCTGCGTGCCGCCATAGGGGTCGGACTCGGTCTCGGCGCGGTGATCTTCGCCTCGCTGTTCATCGTCAAGGCGGTCTTCGTCGGCGTCGTCGTCGTGGCGGTCGTCGTCGGTCTGTGGGAGCTCACCTCCCGGCTCCAGGAGAAGAAGGGCATCAAGGCCCCGCTGGTCCCGCTCGCCATCGGCGGCGCGGCCATGGTCATCGCCGGATACGTCCGCGGGGCCGAGGGCGCCTGGGTGGCGATGGCGCTGACCGCCCTCGCGGTCCTGGTCTGGCGGATGACCGAGCCGCCCGAGGACTACCTGAAGGACGTCACCGCCGGAGTCTTCGCGGCGTTCTACGTGCCCTTCCTGGCCACGTTCGTCGCCATGCTGCTCACCGCCGAAGACGGGCCGCAGCGGGTCGTCACCTTCCTGGTCCTGACCGTGGTCAGCGACACCGGGGCCTACGCGGTCGGCTGGCGCTTCGGCAAGACCAAGCTCGCCCCGCGCATCAGCCCCGGAAAGACCCGCGAGGGGCTCTTCGGAGCGGTGGCCTTCGCGATGGGGGCCGGCGCGCTGTGCATGGAGTTCCTGATCGACGGGGGCATCTGGTGGCAGGGCCTGGTGCTCGGCCTGGCCGTCGCGGTCAGCGCCACCCTCGGTGACCTCGGGGAATCCATGATCAAGCGGGATCTCGGGATCAAGGACATGGGCACCCTGCTGCCGGGCCACGGCGGCATCATGGACCGGCTGGACTCCCTGCTTCCCACGGCCCCCGTGGTCTGGCTGCTGCTCGCGGCGTTCGTCGGCACCGGCTGACCTGCGAAAAGGCGCCCGTGCAGGCGGGGCGGTTACTCTTGGAAGGCGCGCTGCTTCTGCGGCGCGCCTTTCGTCTTACAAGGAGTACCTGCCATGGCCCGCCCAGTCCCGGGAGAGCTCACTTTCGTCGCCCCTCGTGGAGCGAAGAAGCCGCCCCGGCACCTCGCCGACCTCACCCCCGAGGAGCGCCGGGAGGCGGTCGCCGCGATCGGTGAGAAGCCCTTCCGGGCCAAGCAGCTCTCCCAGCACTACTTCGCCCGGTACGCGCACGATCCGGCCGAGTGGACCGACATCCCCGCCGGCTCCCGCGAGAAGCTCCAGCAGGAGCTGCTGCCGGACCTGATGAACGTCCTGCGCCACATCTCGTGCGATGACGACACCACCCGCAAGACCCTGTGGAAGCTGCACGACGGCACGCTCGTCGAGTCCGTGCTGATGCGCTACCCGGACCGGGTCACCATGTGCATCTCCTCGCAGGCCGGCTGCGGCATGAACTGCCCGTTCTGCGCCACCGGCCAGGCCGGCCTCGACCGCAACCTGTCGACCGCCGAGATCGTCCACCAGATCGTCGACGGCATGCGCGCCCTGCGCGACGGCGAGGTCCCCGGCGGGCCCGCCCGGCTGTCGAACATCGTCTTCATGGGCATGGGCGAGCCGCTCGCCAACTACAACCGCGTCGTCGGCGCCATCCGCCGCCTCACCGACCCGGAGCCCGACGGCCTGGGCCTGTCCCAGCGCGGGATCACCGTCTCCACCGTGGGCCTGGTCCCGGCGATGCACCGCTTCGCCGACGAGGGCTTCAAGTGCCGCCTGGCCGTCTCCCTGCACGCCCCGGACGACGAGCTGCGCGACACCCTGGTCCCCGTGAACACCCGCTGGAACGTCCGCGAGGTGCTCGGCGCGGCCTGGGAGTACGCGGAGAAGTCCGGCCGCCGGATCTCCATCGAGTACGCCCTGATCCGCGACATCAACGACCAGGCCTGGCGCGGCGACCTGCTCGGCAGGCTGCTCAAGGGCAAGCGCGTGCACGTCAACCTGATCCCGCTGAACCCGACGCCGGGCTCGAAGTGGACCGCCTCGCGGCCCGAGGACGAGAAGGCCTTCGTGGACGCCATCGCCCGCCACGGCGTACCGGTGACCGTCCGCGACACCCGTGGCCAGGAGATCGACGGCGCGTGCGGCCAGCTCGCCGCCTCGGAGCGCTGATTTCCGCCGGTTAAGGCGTGCATTCGGCCACGGGGTACCCTGTGGCCGAAACCAATTTCATATTCCGACAGGGGAGCGCCACAGCGCTGAGAGTGCGGTAACCGTCACCGCAGACCCTCTGAACCTCGCCCCGGTCATTCGGGGTAGGAAGTTCGGTCATCACTCAAGCTGTTGCGCCCTGCCCGGCGTCCGCTCCACAGAGCGCCGGGCAGGGCCGCGTCTTCTCCTGGACATCCCAGGAGGAATGCACCAATGAGCACCACCAAGAAGATGGCGGGCATCGCGCTCGTGGCCGCGCTCGGCGTCACCACGCTCAGCGCCTGCGGCGGCGGCGACGCCAAGGACAAGTCCGCCGGAGCGAGCGACGCTCCGGCGTCCAAGTCCAGCACCTCCAAGACGATCACCCTCGTCTCGCACGACTCCTTCAACGTGACCGACACGGTCCTCAAGGAGTTCGAGGCGCAGAGCGGCTACACCGTCAAGGTCCTGAAGTCGGGTGACGCGGGCGCCGCCCTGAACCAGGAGATCCTCACCAAGGGCTCCCCGCGCGGCGACGTCTTCTTCGGCGTGGACAACACGCTCCTCTCCCGGGCCCTCGACCACGGCATCTTCACGCCGTACGAGGCCAAGGGGCTGGCAGGCGTGAAGCCCGAGTTCGTGCTCGACAAGGAGCACCGGGTCACCCCCGTCGACTCCGGCGACATCTGCGTGAACTACGACAAGGCCTACTTCGCCGACAAGAAGCTCGCCCCGCCGCAGACGCTGGACGACCTGATCAAGCCGGAGTACAAGAACCTGCTGGTCACCGAGAACGCCGCGACCTCCTCGCCTGGCCTCGGCTTCCTCCTCGCCTCCGTCGGCAAGTACGGCGACGAGGGCTGGAAGGACTACTGGAGCAAGCTCAAGGCCAACGGCGTCGAGGTCGTCGACGGCTGGGAGCAGGCCTACAACGAGCGCTTCTCCGGCTCGGCGGGCGGCAAGAAGGCCAAGGGCGACCGCCCGCTGGTCGTCTCCTACGCCTCCAGCCCGCCGGTCGAGGTGCTCTACGGCGAGCCGCAGCCGGCCGAGGCCCCCACGGGCGTCGCGACGGGCACCTGCTTCCGCCAGATCGAGTTCGCGGGTCTGCTCAAGGGCGCGAAGAACGAGGAGGGCGGCAAGGCGCTCCTGGACTTCCTGATCTCCAAGAAGTTCCAGGAGGACATGCCGCTCCAGATGTTCGTGAACCCGGTGACCAAGGACGCGGCGCTGCCGGAGCTGTTCACCAAGCACGGCGTCGTCATCGCGAAGCCCGAGACGGTCGCCCCGGAGGCCATCGCCAAGAACCGCGACCAGTGGGTCACGGCGTGGACCGCGCTCGTCGTGAAGTAGGACCGTTGAGTTCCGTACCGAAGGAGAGCGGGCGGGCCACGGCCGTCAGGCTGGGTCTGATGGCCGTGCCGCTCGTCTTCTTCGGGCTGTTCTTCGCGTACCCCGTGGCCGCGATCGTCGGGCGCGGGCTCAAGACCGACGCAGGCTGGCAGTTCGGCCGGATCGGCGAGGTGCTGGCCCGGCCCGACATCGGCGACGTGCTCTGGTTCACCACCTGGCAGGCGCTCGCGTCCACGGCGCTCACGCTCCTGATCGCACTCCCCGGCGCGTACGTCTTCGCGCGCTTCGAGTTCCCCGGCAAGCAACTGCTGCGGGCGCTCGTGACGGTGCCGTTCGTGCTGCCGACGGTCGTGGTCGCCGCCGCCTTCCTCGCGCTGGTGGGGCGCAACGGTCTGCTGGACGAGGTGTGGGGGATCCGCCTCGACACGACCGTCTGGGCGATCCTGCTCGCGCACGTCTTCTTCAACTACGCCGTGGTCATCCGCACGGTCGGCGGACTGTGGGCGCAGCTCGATCCGCGCCAGGAGGAGGCCGCCCGGGTGCTGGGCGCCGGGCGGTTCGCCGCCTGGCGGCGCGTGACGCTGCCCGCTCTGGTGCCGGCGGTGGCTGCCGCCTCGCTGATGGTGTTCCTGTTCACGTTCTCCTCCTTCGGCGTCGTACAGATCCTCGGCGGGCCCGCGTACTCCACCCTGGAAGTGGAGGTCTACCGGCAGACCGCGCAGCTCCTGGACCTGCCGACGGCCGCCGTGCTGACGATGGTGCAGTTCGCGGCCATCGCGGCGATCCTCGGCGTGCACGCCTGGACCGTCCGCAAGCGGGAGACCGCACTGCGGCTCGTCGACCCGGGCAGGACGACGCACCGGCCGCGCGGCTGGGCCCAGCGGGCCCTGCTCGGCGGGGTGCTGCTGACGGTGGCGCTGCTGATCGTGCTCCCGCTCGGCGTGCTCGTGGAACGCTCCCTCGACGCCCCGGGCGGCTACGGCTTCGGCTTCTACCGGGCGCTCCAGGAGGTGGGCGCCGGCGGCGGAACGTTCCTGGTGCCGCCGATCGAGGCGATCTGGAACTCCCTGCAGTACGCGCTCGCCGCCACCGCCATCGCGCTCCTCGTCGGCGGGCTCGCGGCCGCGGCGCTGACCCGGCGCGCCGGCCGCTTCGTACGGGGCTTCGACGCGCTGCTGATGCTCCCGCTCGGGGTGTCGGCCGTGACCGTCGGCTTCGGCTTCCTCATCACCCTCGACGAACCCCCGCTGGACCTGCGGACCTCGTGGATCCTGGTGCCGCTGGCGCAGGCGCTGGTGGGCGTTCCCTTCGTCGTACGGACCATGCTGCCGGTGCTGCGCGCGGTCGACGGGCGGCTGCGGGAGGCCGCCGCCGTGCTCGGCGCCTCACCGCTGCGGGCCTGGCGGGAGGTGGACCTGCCGATGGTGCGGCGGGCCCTGCTGATCGCGGCGGGCTTCGCCTTCGCCGTGTCCCTCGGGGAGTTCGGGGCGACCGTCTTCATCGCGCGGCCCGACCATCCGACGCTGCCGGTCGCCGTCGCGCGGCTGTTGGGGCGGGCCGGGGAGATGAACTACGGGCAGGCGATGGCCCTGAGCACGATCCTGATGCTGACGTGCGCGGTGTCCCTGCTCCTGCTGGAGCGGCTGCGACCCGACAAGACCTCCGGAGAGTTCTGATGACCCTGCTTCAACTGGAAGGGGTGTCGGTCCGCTTCGGTGAGCGCGCGGTCGTGGACGCCGTGGACCTGGCGGTCGCCGAGCACGAGATCGTGTGCGTGCTGGGCCCGAGCGGGAGCGGCAAGTCCACCCTGCTGCGGGTGGTGGCCGGGCTCCAGCCCGTCGCCGACGGCAGGGTGCTCCTGGGCGGCGCCGACCAGGCCGCAGTGCCCGTACACCGGCGGGGGGTGGGCCTGATGTTCCAGGACCACCAGCTGTTCCCGCACCGGGACGTGGGCGGGAACGTCGCCTTCGGGCTGCGGATGCGGGGTGCTTCGAAGCAGTCCTCCGAGGCCCGGGTCACCGAGCTGCTGGAGCTGGTCGGGCTCCCCGGGGCGCAGGGCCGGGCGGTGGCCTCGCTGTCCGGCGGCGAGCAGCAGCGGGTCGCGTTGGCGCGGGCGCTGGCGCCTTCGCCGCGGCTGCTGATGCTCGACGAGCCGCTCGGGCAACTGGACCGCGGGCTGCGGGAGCGGCTGGTGGTGGAGTTGCAGGGGCTGTTCTCGCGGCTGGGCACGACGGTGCTGGCCGTCACGCACGACCAGGGCGAGGCGTTCGCGCTGGCCGACCGGGTGGTCGTCATGCGGGACGGGCGGATCGCGCAGGCGGGGACCCCGCTGGAGGTGTGGCAGCGGCCGGCGTCGGAGTTCGTGGCGCGGTTCCTGGGCTTCGAGAACGTCGTCCCGGCGGTGGTGTCGGGCGGGGTCGCCTCCACTCCGTGGGGGAAGGTCGCCGTTCCGGCGGGGACGGTGGAGGGGGACTGCCAGGTGCTGATCCGGCCGGCGGGGGTCTTGCTCGTGCCCGAGGGGGGCGGGCTGGGGTGCGAGGTGGTGTCGCGGACCTTCCGGGGGACGCATGTCGCGCTGTTGCTGCGGCCCGAGGTGGGGCCGGGGCTTGAGGCGGAGTGCGATCTTGCGGGGGCGCCGGCGGTCGGGGACCAGGTCGCGGTGACCTTTGCCCCGGCCGAGGTGGTCGTGCTGCCGGGGGAGTAGGGCCGCTGCGCGGGGCGGAGTCCCCGCTGCGACCTTTGCCGCTGCGCGGGGGAAGTCCCCTACCCGCCCTTCCACCGTTCCCAGGGCTCTGCCCTGACCCGTTCTGGGGCTCCGCCCCAGACCCCGGTCCTCAAGCGCCGGACGGCTGAAGAGGGGCCGGTTCCGGGGCGGGGACGTCGCCGTGTGCGTCGTCGTGGTTGCCGTACCAGGCGACCGCCACCGCGCCGGTTACCGCCAGGACGAAGCCGAGGACCGCCAGCCAGGCCATGCCGGGGCGGGACGCGTCGCCGAGCCAGAGCACGCCGATCGCGCCGGGGAGCACGGTTTCACCGACCACCAGGGCTGCCGTGGCACCGTTCACCGAGCCGATCTGGAGTGCCACGGTGTGCAGGTACATGCCGCCGACCCCCGCCAGGACGATGGCGTACAGGGCCGGGTCGGAGAGGAGGGAGGGGAACGAGAACGGCTCCACGCCGTTCAGGATGCGGACCCCGACGCCCAGCGCGCCGAAGGCCAGACCCGACAGCAGGCCCGCCAGGATCGCGGCCCGGCTGCCGAGGAAACGTACCGCCACCGTGCCGCCCACGATGATCAGTACGGTCACGGCCAGCAGCCACCAGTGCGTGGCGGGCGGCGCGTAGTGGCCGCCCTCGTGGCCCGCCGCGGTCGCGAGCAGGACCAGCGCCGCGCAGACGACCCCGATGGAGGTCCATTCCTTGCGGGTCAGCCGGATGCCGAGCATCTTGACGCTCAGCACGGCCGTGATCACCAGGTTGGCGCTGATGACCGTTTGAGAGAGGAAGAGCGGCAGGAGGCGGGCGGCCAGGGCGCCCAGGCCGAAGCCCACGAAGTCCAGGATCGTGCCGACGATGAACTCCCAGGTCATCGCGGCCTTCGCCGTGGAGCTGAGGTTCGGGCCGCCGTGCTGGGTGACCCCGGCGGCGGCGGGCGACATCCGGGCCGCCCGCCGTGAGCCCACGGCTTGCAGGACGGATCCCGTGCCGTAACAGATGGACGCCGCGATAGCGGTCAGCAGGCCTATGAGCACCCGAGGGCTCCGTTCACGTCTGGCAGGTTTTACGTAGTGCGTACCTCTTCCAGACGTGGAAAAGGGGAGAGAAGTTGCCTGGCCGGGTCAGGTTGTCCGGGTCAGCTCATCGCGGCGAGGGCCGCCGGGACCTCGGTCACCGAGTCGACCAGGGCGATCCGGGACTCCATCGCCCGGCCCCGGGCCAGCGCCTGGAGCAGCGGCCAGGCGGGCAGCCGTTCGGTCCAGTGGGCGCGGTCGACGAGGACCATCGGGGTGGGCTCGCCCCGGGACGCGTAGTAATTGGGCGTCGCGTTGTCGAATATCTCCTGGACCGTGCCCGCCGCGCCCGGCAGGAACACCACGCCCGCGTTGGAGCGGGCGAGCAGTCCGTCCTCCCGGGTGGCGTTCGCGAAGTACTTCGCGATGTGCCCGGCGAAGGGGTTCGGCGGCTCGTGCCCGTAGAACCAGGTCGGGATGCCCACCGAGTCGCCGCCCGTGACCGCCGGCCAGCGTTCCCGTACGGCGAAGGCCGCGCGCGCCCAGTCGGAGACGGACGGGGTGAAGGAGGGGGCCTTGGCCAGCATCCGCAGGGCTTCGGGCAGGGCTTCGTCGGGGGCCGGGGCGAGGTACGCGCCGAGGTTGGCCGCCTCCATCGCGCCGGGGCCGCCGCCGGTGGCCACGGTCAGCCCGGAGCGGGTCAGCGTCCGGCCGAGCTCGGCCGCGCCCCGGTAGGCGTCGCCGCCGCGGGCCATGGCGTGGCCGCCCATCACGCCGACCACGCGGGCGCCGGCGAGGTGCTCGTCGAGGGCGTCGGAGATGGCGTCGTCGTGGATGGAGCGCAGCATCGAGGAGTAGATGTCCCCGTCCGCCTTGGTCTCCTGGAACCAGGCGTACGCCTCGGCGTCCGGGGTGGCCTCGTACCCGGCGGACAGCCCGGTGAAGAGCTCCTCGGCCGTGTAGAGCAGGCCCCGGTACGGGTTGAAGGGCAGGTCCGGGACGGGCGGGAAGACCAGGGCGCCGTCCGCGCGCACCTTGACCGAGGCGTCCGGTTCCATCGCGCAGCCCAGGAACACGGCGGACGAGGTGTCGGCCGACAGCAGGGCGAAGGTCCGCTCAAGCAGGTTGACCGACTGGATCCGGTACCCGCTGAGCGAGCCGCGGGCCGCGACCCGGTCGAACTCGGCGAGGGTCTCGATCTCGGTGTCGGTCTCGATGTGTGGGTTGACCATTCGGCCCACCCTAAGGGCTGCCCGCCTCAGCGGGTCAATGCCAGCGACGTCAGCTGTGACACACCCCAGCTGAGCGGAAGGCACACCGCCACCAGCGCGGTGGCCCGTACGGTCGCGGCCGTACGGAGGACCCTGCCCGGGGCGCCGAGCCCGGTCAGGGTCTCGCGGGTGGCGGCCCGGGCCTGGCGCACCTCGACCGCTGATGTGAGAAGGGTCGCGGCCGCGCACAGCGCCACCAGGGCGGCGGCGGGCACGGTCAGCGGGCCGAGCGGGACCTGGAGCCCGCCGTGATCGCGCAGGGCCACGGCGCTGAGTGCGCCCGCCCCGACGGCGCACAGGACACCGAGGGGGGCACCCAGACGGGGGGCCTCCTCCTGGAGGGCCCGCCCGGCCAGCAGCCGGAGCGCGCCCGGGCGGACGGCCTGGACCATGGCTCCGCAGGCGTAGGCCAGGCCCGGGCCGGCGAGGGCGAGCCCGAGGGCGGTCAGCGCCCAGCCCGTCGGCATGCCGGCCCCGCCGGGACGGGAGTAGGCCAGCGCGGCGAGTCCGCAGGCGGTCAGGGCGATGCCCCAGGGCAGTGCGGTCTGCGGCGCGGGCCGGGGGTGCGGGCGCAGGGTGAGGGCGGTGGCGATCGAGGCGGCCAGCGGGAGCAGGGCCAGCAGGGTGAGGGCGGCCGCCACGGGCAGGGGCTGGTCGCCGTGGAGCAGCCGCGCCCCGGCGCCGTCGAAGGGCAGCCCGGTCACGTCCCCGCGCAGGTGGAGGAAGACGGCCAGGGCCACGGCGCTGCCGAGGGTGCAGGCCACGGCGGTGGAGATGGTCGCGACCAAGGTGAGCCGTACGGGTCCCAGCCCGGCGGCGTCCAGCCCTTCCAGGGGCCGGGTCGCGGGGTCGGTGCGGGCCACGGCGACCGCGAACTGGACGGTGACGGCGAGGGGGACCAGGGCCCACAGCAGCTGAGGGAACGATCCGGCGGGCCGGGCGGTGGCCTGCGCGAGCACGTACAGCAGCAGGAAGCCGCTGCCGGCGGAGGCGGCGGCGACGAGCAGCCGGCGCAACTGGACCAGCGGCCGGGAGCCGCGGGCTAGGCGGAGAGCGAGCACGCGGCCTGGTCCTCCGGGGGCTGGGGGAAGGAGGTTGGGGAGAGCCCGGCCGCGGCCGCCGCGGCCGCGGGGCGACCGTCCAGCAGGGGGAAGCGCCGGTCCGCGACGGCCGCGGTCTCCTCATCGTGGGTGGCCAGCAGCACGGTGATGCCGTGGGAGCGGGCGGCCGTGGTGAGGGTGCGCAGCAGCAGGGAGCGCTCGGCGCGGTGCAGCGGCGCCGTAGGTTCGTCGGCGAAGACCACGGCGGGCAGGTGCGCGAGCGCGCGGGCGAGCGCGACGCGCTGGGATTCGGCCCGGTTGAGGGCGCCGGGGTGCTTGCGGGCGAAGGCGCCGATGTCGAGGCGGTCGAGCCATTCGCAGGCGGCCCGTTTGGCCGTGCGGTGGGGTGCGCCCGCGATGAGCAGCGGCAGGGCGGCGTTCTCCCAGACCCGGAGCTCGGGCAGCAGCCGGGGCTCGGGACCGATCCAGCCGAAGCGGTCGCGGCGCAGCCGCTCGCGGGCCAGGGTGCCCATGGTGTGCACGGGGACGCTGTTGAACCAGACCTCGCCCTGCTCGGGCCGCAGCTGCCCGGACAGGCAGTGCAGCAGCGTGGTCTTGCCGCTGCCGCGAGGGCCGGTGACGGCGAGGATCTCTCCCGCGCGGACGCCGATCGAGACTCCGATGAGTCCCGGCGAGCCGCTGTGGGAGTAGTGAAGGGACCGTGCCCAGAGCAGATCGTCCTGGGGCGGGGCACTGCCCGGCCGGGCATGGTCCGGCGCGGCGTTGTCCCGTGGAGCCACCATGGCGTACACCTCCGTCCGGGGGAACGAAGCGGAGCCCGCTTGGTCACTGGCGCCGCAATGAGATGTAAAGAGATGAACGTCTTGGATGGTGACAGCACACGGCCCGGACCCCCGCGTTCTCACTCGAACGGAGGATCCGGGCCGTGTGGTCCGGCAGTTTGCCGCCTGCGGGACGGTGGGAGGACGCCGGCTGGTTAGAGCTTGGTCCAGGCCTCAGTGAGCACGCGGCGCAGGATGCCCTCGATCTCGTCGAAGGTGCCCTGGTCGGCGGTCAGCGGCGGGGCCAGCTGGATGACCGGGTCGCCACGGTCGTCGGCGCGGCAGTACAGGCCGTTCTCGAAGAGCGCCTTGGAGAGGAAGCCGTAGAGCACGCGCTCCGTCTCCTCGTCCGTGAAGGACTCCTTGGTGACCTTGTCCTTGACGAGCTCGATGCCGTAGAAGTAGCCGTTGCCGCGGACGTCGCCGACGATCGGCAGGTCGTGCAGCTTCTCCAGCGTCGAGCGGAAGGCGTCCTCGTTGTCCAGCACGTGCTGGTTGAGGCCTTCCTTGTCGAAGATGTCGAGGTTGGCGAGCGCCACCGCGGAGGACACGGGGTGTCCGCCGAAGGTGTAGCCGTGCAGGAAGGTGTTGTCACCCTTGTAGAACGGCTCGGCGAGGCGGTCCGAGATGATGCAGGCACCGATCGGGGAGTAGCCCGAGGTCATGCCCTTCGCACAGGTGATCATGTCCGGGATGTAGTCGAACTTGTCACAGGCGAACATCGTGCCGAGGCGGCCGAACGCGCAGATCGTCTCGTCGGAGACGAGCAGGACGTCGTACTCGTCGCAGATCTCGCGGACGCGCTGGAAGTAGCCGGGCGGCGGCGGGAAGCAGCCACCGGCGTTCTGCACCGGCTCCAGGAAGACGGCGGCGACGGTGTCGGCGCCCTCGAACAGGATCTCCTGCTCGATCTGGTCGGCGCACCAGCGGCCGTAGGCCTCGGGGTCGTCGCCGTAGATCGGGGCGCGGTAGATGTTGGTGTTGACCACCTTGTGCGCGCCGGGGACCAGCGGCTCGAAGGGGGCCTTGAGGGCCGGCAGACCGGTGATGGACAGGGCGCCCTGCGGGGTGCCGTGGTAGGCGACCGCACGCGAGATGACCTTGTACTTGGTGTGCTTGCCCTGCAGCTTGAAGTACTGCTTGGCGAGCTTCCAGGCGGTCTCGACCGCTTCGCCGCCACCGGTGGTGAAGAAGACCTTGTTCAGGTCGCCCGGGGCGTAGTGCGCGAGGCGCTCGGCGAGCTCGACGGCCTTGGGGTGCGCGTACGACCAGATGGGGAAGAACGCGAGTTCCTGCGCCTGCTTGTAGGCGACCTCGGCAAGTTCCTTGCGGCCGTGACCGGCGTTGACCACGAACAGGCCGGCGAGGCCGTCGAGGTAGCGCTTGCCCTTGTCGTCGAAGATGTAGGTGCCCTCGCCGCGCACGATGGTGGGTACGGGCGAGTTCTCGTACGACGACATGCGGGTGAAGTGCATCCACAGGTGGTCGTAGGCGGTCTTGGAGAGGTCCTGGCTCACGGCTATCGCGTTCCCCACATGTAGGTCTGCTTCTTCAGCTTCAGGTAAACGAAGCTTTCGGTTGATCGCACGCCGGGGAGCGCGCGGATCTTCTTGTTGATCGTTTCCAGCAGGTGGTCGTCGTCCTCGCAGACGATCTCGACCATCAGGTCGAACGAGCCCGCGGTCATCACCACGTACTCGCACTCGGCCATGGCGGTCAGTGCGTCGGCCACGGGGTCGAGGTCTCCCTCGACGTTGATGCCGACCATCGCCTGGCGCCGCAGGCCCACGGTGAGCGGGTCCGTGACGGCGACGATCTGCATGACGCCCTGGTCGAGAAGCTTCTGTACTCGCTGGCGCACCGCTGCTTCGGACAGGCCGACGGCCTTGCCGATCGCTGCGTAGGGACGGCGACCGTCCTCTTGCAGTTGCTCGATGATCGCCAGGGACACAGCATCGACCGAAGGGGACGGTTGTCTGTTCCTGGAATCTGCGCTTCGACTGACCACGACCTCACTGTGCACGAGGAGTCGTCTGTTCCGCAAGGCGAGAACGATGTAATTCGTTGTTTCGGGAGTCAGATCTCACTGATTCCGTAGTTCGTGATGTGTGGGCCTGTCGAAAACGGCGTCTGAGAGGCTAGGCTGGGTAGCTGTCTCAACCATTGGACATGTGATCACAGGAGTGTGGCTGTAGTGACCACCGAACTGCGTCGTCTGCGCAACTACATCGGCGGGGAGTTCAAGGACGCCGCCGACGGGCGGACCACCGAGGTGGTCAACCCCGCCACGGGCGAGGCGTACGCGACCGCCCCCCTCTCCGGCCAGGCGGACGTCGATGCCGCCATGGCCGCTGCCGCTGCCGCCTTCCCGGCGTGGCGCGACACGACCCCCTCCGAGCGCCAGAAGGCCCTGCTGAAGATCGCGGACGCCTTCGAGGCCCGCGCGGACGAGCTGGTCGCCACCGAATCGGAGAACACCGGCAAGCCGCTCGGCCTCACGGCCAGCGAGGAGCTGCCGCCGATGGTGGACCAGATCCGCTTCTTCGCGGGCGCCGCGCGCCTGCTGGAGGGCCGCTCGGCCGGCGAGTACATGGAGGGGATGACCTCGATCGTCCGCCGTGAGCCGGTCGGCGTCTGCGCCCAGGTCGCGCCGTGGAACTACCCGATGATGATGGCCGTCTGGAAGTTCGCCCCGGCCATCGCCGCGGGCAACACCGTGGTCCTCAAGCCCTCGGACACCACCCCGGCCTCCACCATCCTGATGGCCGAGATCATCGGCTCGATCCTGCCCAAGGGCGTCTTCAACGTCGTCTGCGGCGACCGCGAGACCGGCCGGGCCATGGTCGAGCACTCCACCCCGGCGATGGCCTCCATCACCGGCTCGGTGCGCGCGGGCATGCAGGTCGCCGAGAGCGCCTCCAAGGACGTCAAGCGCGTCCACCTGGAGCTGGGCGGCAAGGCCCCCGTCGTGGTCTTCGAGGACGCCGACATCGCCAAGGCGGCCGAGGACATCGCCGTCGCGGGCTTCTTCAACGCCGGCCAGGACTGCACCGCGGCCTGTCGCGTACTGGTCCACGAGTCGATCCACGACGAGTTCGTCGCGGCGCTGGCCAAGAACGCGGCCGACACCAAGACCGGCCTGCCGGACGACGAGGACGTGCTCTACGGCCCGCTGAACAACCCGAACCAGCTCAAGCAGGTCGCGGGCTTCATCGAGCGGCTCCCCGCGCACGCCAAGGTCGAGGCGGGCGGCCACCAGGTCGGCGAGAAGGGCTACTTCTACGCCCCGACCGTGGTCTCCGGCCTCAAGCAGGACGACGAGATCATCCAGAACGAGGTCTTCGGCCCCGTCATCACGGTCCAGTCCTTCACGGACGAGGACCAGGCCCTGGCGTACGCGAACGACGTCGAGTTCGCCCTCGCCTCGTCCGTGTGGACCAAGAACCACGGCCGCGCGATGCGGATGTCCAAGAACCTCGACTTCGGCTGCGTGTGGATCAACACCCACATCCCGCTCGTCGCCGAGATGCCCCACGGCGGATACAAGAAGTCCGGCTACGGCAAGGACCTCTCCGCCTACGGCTTCGAGGACTACACGCGCATCAAGCACGTCATGACCTCGCTCGACGGCTGACCCGAGGCCGGGCGGGCGGCCTGTCGGCCGCCGCATCGACCAGGTCACAGCCTTGAAGGGGCGGGCAGTAGACAACATGTCTATTGCCCGCCCTTTGGCGTTCCACCAGGCTCTTCCCATGCCTGAACTCGCCTTCTCCCGCCGCGCGGCGCTGCGCGGCCTCGGTGCCGCGGGCCTGCTGGCCGGCCTCGCCGGCTGTGGTGTCCCGGCCGCGTACGTCCCAGAGGACCGGCGGGAGGGGCAGGACCGCTCCGCCGGCGACCGGAGCGTCTCCTTCTCCAACTGGCCCCTCTACATCGACACCGACGAAGAGGACGAGAGCAGGCGTCCGACGCTGGACGCCTTCACGGAGAAGACCGGCATCGAGGTCCGGTACACCGAGGAGATCAACGACAACGACGAGTTCTTCGGGAAGATCAGCCCGTCGCTGATGAACCGCCAGCAGACCGGTCACGACCTGGTCGTGGTCAGCGACTGGATGGCCGCCCGCTTCGTCCGCCTGGGCTGGGCCCAGAAGATGGACCGCTCGGCGCAGGCCAACGTGGCCAAGCACCTGGACCCGCAGCTGCGCTCCCCGGCCTTCGACGAGGGCCGGCTGCACACCGTCCCCTGGCAGTCGGGGATCACCGGCATCGCCTACAACCGCAAGGCGCTCGGCCGGGAGATCAAGTCCGTCGAGGACCTGTGGCACCCGGACCTGGCCGGCAAGGTCACCCTCTTCTCCGGCCTCGACGAATCCTTCTCCCTGCTGATGCAGGGCAACGGCGTCGACGTGACCAAGTGGACCGAATCCGACTTCCACCGGATGTGCGACCAGGTGGAGAGCATGGTGAAGAAGAAGCACGTCCGCCGCTTCACCGGCAACGACTACACCTCCGATCTCGGCAAGGGCGACGTGCTGGCCTGCCAGGCCTACTCCGGAGACGTGATCCAGCTCCAGGCCGACAACCCCGACATCGAGTTCGTGGTTCCGGAGGAGGGCGGCGAGCTCTGGGCGGAGAGCCTGCTCGTCCCCAACCTCGCCCGGCACAAGGCCAACGCGGAAGCCCTGATCGACTTCTACTACGACCCGGAGGTGGCCGCGCTGCTCGCCGCCTACGTCAACTACGTCTGCCCGGTCCCGGCCGCCCGCGAGGTGCTGGCCTCCTCCGAGGACGAGGAGACCGCCGCGCTCGCCGAGAACCCGCTGATCTTCCCCGACGAGGACATGCGCAAGCGGCTCGTGGTGGCCCGCGACATCTCTTCCGCGGAACGCTCGTCCTTCGCCAAGCGCTGGAACGGCATCGTCGGTCTTTGAGGGGCGGGGCCTGATCACGATCCCGCAGCGGAACTGAACATGTTCAGTGATTTTGCTGAACATGTTCAGAAACCTGCGTAGGCTTCCTTCCATGAGCGAGAGAAGCGCCCTCCTGCGGCGGATCCGTGCCTGGCTTGCCCTGTTCCTCGTCTGCCTGGTGCTGAGCGGACTCACCGCCTTCCCCCTGGTGAGCGAGCTTCACTGGGCCAACACCCTGGTGGAAAACGCGTGGTTGCGACGCGTCGGCAACGGGCTGGAGCGCGCGGACTCCGAGTACCCCTTCCTCCTCTACGGTACCGACTGGCTCGCCTTCGCCCATCTGGTCATCGCGGTCTTCTTCTACGGGGTCCACCGCGACCCCGTGCGCAACATCTGGATCGTCGAGGCCGGCGTGGTCGCCTGCGTCGGCATCATCCCGCTGGCCCTGATCTGCGGACCGATCCGGGGGATCCCGGTCTGGTGGTCGCTGATCGACATGGCGTTCGGCGTCTTCGGGCTGATCCCCCTGCTGGTGCTGCGCCGCATGATCAAGCGACTGGAGGCCATGCCGGCGGACCCCGGTCGGGCCCCGGCCCCGGCCCCGGCCGTGGACCTGGCCCAGGCCCAGGCCCCGGCCGTGGACTTGGCCGAGGCGCGGGGCTGAGTCCGCGCTACTTGGCGAAGGCGGCCATGACGATGCCGAGGGCCACCGGGTTCATGTCCTGGCCCTTGGCATCGGTCGAGTTGACCGAGTACACGAGGGTGCGCGACAGGTCGCGGGTCCCGCCTATCGCCGTGTTGTAGCCGTGCCGGCCACCCGTCTTGCCCCAGGCGACCGTGCCGTCGGGCAGCGCGATCCGCGCCAACCCGGCCGTCAGCGTCGCGGCCTTGCCCGTGACGAAGTCCTTCACCCCGGGGACCGTGAACATCTCCTCGAGCTGCGCCGCAGGCACGAGGCGTCCGCCGAACAGGGCGACGGTGAACCGCTCCAGATCGGCCGTGGTGGAGATGATGTCGCCCGCCGCCCACCGGTCCGAGGAGTTCCACTCGGTCACGTCCCGCAGCTCGGTGGAACCGTCCTCCCGCGCCACCGCCTGGTACCCGTGGTTGTGGCGACCCGGCATGCGGGTCTGGAAACGGCCCGGGAACGAGGTGTCCCGCAGCCCCAGCGGCCGCAGCACCCGCGCCGAGACCGCCTTCTCGTACGTCGTGCCCGTCACCTTCTCGATCAGCACGCCCAGCACCGTGTAATTGATGTTCAGGTAGTGCTGGGCCGTGCCCGGGACGAACTCGGGGCTCTTGGCCACCGCGTCGGCGATCTGGTCGTGCGGATCGGTCACGTCGAAGCGGTGCTCCCACTGCGCTTCGAAGGAGTCGCCCGGACCGTCGGCCGCCGGTATCCCGCTGGTGTGGTTGAGCAGCTGCCGGACGGTGACCTCGCCGTAGGCCCCGGGGATGCTCCCGGGGAGGTACCGGCGGACCGGCGCGTCGAGGTCCAGCCGGCCCTCGGCCGCGAGCTGGAGGACCACCGCCGAGGTGAACGGCTTGGTCACCGACCCGGCCCGGAAGCGGCCCTCCCCGATCGCCTCGCGCCCGGTGCGGATGTCCGCGACACCGGAACTCCCCTGCCAGCCGCCGCTCGTGCCGCCCACCCGTACCAGCGCGGCCGTCGCGTCCTCGTGCCCCGCCCCGAGCCCCGCGATCGCCTGCTCCAGCGCTGTGGCGTTCGGCGGGGTCGAAACCTGCGGGGTCGAAACCTGCGGGGTCGGACTCTGCAGCGTGGCCGTGGCCGCCGAAGCCCGCGCCGGGGCGGCCTGGGCGACGGCCGGTCCGGCCGCGACACCCAGGACCAGGGCGGTGGCGATCAGCGTGCGGGTCGCTCGGTTCATGGTGGATCCCCCTGTCGGCTCTCCGGGCGACTTCCGCCCCGATGACCTCAATGCTGCCGGTCACAGGGGTAGTTGCGGATCACCACCGAGAGGGGTCTTTGCCGGTACGACAACTCACCACCGAGAGCGAGGAGATACGCCCCGTCTCACTCCCCAGAGGGAGATACCCCAGAGCCAGGGACCCCGGCGCCGGCCGCGATCAGACCCGTCTCGTACGCGCAGATCACCGCCTGGATCCGGTCCCGCAGCCCCAGCTTCGACAACACGTTGCCCACATGCGATTTGACCGTGTGCTCGCTCACCATCAGCTCCACCGCGAGCTCCGCGTTCGACAGCCCCCGCCCCAGGTGCAGCAGCGTCTCCCGCTCCCGGGCCGTCAGCACCTCCAGCCGCTCCGCGGACAGCGCCTCCCCGGCCGCCGGCCGCGCCGTCGCCGCCGTGTACTCCGCGATCAGCCGCCGGGCCACCGAAGGCGCCAGCAGGGACTCGCCCGCCGCCACCACCCGTACGGCGTGCACCAGGTCGTCCCGCCGCACGTCCTTGAGCAGGAAGCCGCTGGCCCCCGCGTGCAGGGCCTCGTACACGTACTCGTCCGAGTCGAAGGTCGTCAGCATCACCGTCCGGCAGGAGCTCGTCCGCGAGATCTCCCGGCACGCCTCGATCCCGTCCAGCACCGGCATCCGTACGTCCAGCAGCGCCACGTCGGGCGCGAGGGACCGTACCGCCGCGACCGCCGCCGCCCCGTCCCCGACCTCCGCCACCACCTCGATGTCCTCCTGGACGTCCAGGATCATCGCGAAGCCGCTGCGCACCAGTTCCTGGTCGTCGGCCACCACCACACGGATCGTCAATTCCCCACCTCCGCGCCCGACGTTACAAGCACCACCCGTACCTCGAAGCCGGTGCCGTCCGGTCCGGGACCCGTCCGGGCCGTGCCCCCGTGGGCGGCGGCCCGCTCCCGGATCCCGATCAGGCCGTGCCCGCCCGGTCGCGCCCGCGGCACGGAGACAGAACTCGTATCCGTCCCCGTACCCCGCCCGTCGTCCGTGACCGTCACCGTCAGCTCCCGGTCCCCGTACTCCAGGCGCACGGCCACCGCCGAAGCCCCGGCGTGCTTGACCACATTGGTCAGCGCCTCCTGCACCACCCGGTGCACCGTCGCCTCCAGCGCCGCCGGCAGGGCGCGCACCGAGCCCGTGCGCTCGTAGGTCACCACCGGCCCGCTGCCCCGGACCCGCTCCAGCAGCCCCGCCAGCTCCCCGATGCCGGGCTGCGGCGAGCGCGGCGGCGCCTCGTCGGTGCGCAGCACCCCCAGCATCGTGCGGAGTTGGGCCATCGCGTCGCGGCCCGTCTCCGCGATGGCCTCGAACGCGGCCTCGGCCCGCTCGGGGGCCCTGCGCACGGCCACCGGACCGGCCTCCGCCTGCACGATCATGATGCTCACCGCGTGCGAGAGGATGTCGTGCATCTCCCGCGCGATCCGGGCCCGTTCGCGGGCGGCCGCCTGCTCGGCCTCGATCCGGTTGGCCCGCTCCAGCTGGGCGGCCCGGTCCAGGAGGGCCGCCGTGTACGCCTGCCGGGTGTGCTGGAGCCGGCCCAGCGCGTAGGCAGCGCCCGAGACGAAGAGGGTGAAGAGCAGTTCGCGCGCGGTGGCGGTGTTCCACCCGACCGACAGGCAGACCGTGAGGACCGCGATCCCGCCCACCCCCAGCCGCACGCGGGCCGTGCACAGCAGGGCGACCGTGTAGAAGGCGATCAGCCCCGCGTACGGAAGCGGCTGCCCCGGTCCGTCGATGGTCAGTTTGTACGCGCCGCCGGCCAGCAGGATCGCGGTCAGCACCGCGACCGGGGCCCGCCGCCGCCAGATCAGTGGGAGCACGCCGAGCGTGGTCATCGCGTACGAGGCCCAGTCCGCGGGCGGCAGGTCGGCCGACCGGGGCACCACGAACGGCATCGTGACGGCCAGTTGCACCAGGAGCGTCAGCCCCAGGTCCTGCTTGCGCGGACCGGCATGCCGGACCCGCGCCCCGAGCTCCCCCCAGGCCCGCATCACCGGCCGAGCTCGGCCCGTACGGCTCCCAGCGCGTCCACCCGGCTCGTCGTGATCGAGTCCACTCCGGCCCGCACCATCGCGCGCATCGCGCGCTTCGTGTCCGGGGTCCAGGCCGACACCAGCAGGCCGTCCCGGTGCAGGGCGTCGACCAGTTCCGGGCCGACCAGCCCGAAGCGGTAGTTGAGCCAGGTCGGGGCCACCGCGTCGATCAGCACCCGGCGCGGGGGAGCCAGGGTGGTCCACGTCAGCGCGATCTCGGCCCCCGGATCGGCCGCGCGCACCGCCAGCATGGTGGCCGGGCCCGCGCAGTAGTACGTACGGTCGCGGGCCCCGCACTCGCGGACCTGGCCGACGACGGTCCGTACGGCCTCGGCCGTCGCACCCGGCAGATCGACCATGACCCGGCCCGCACCGGCGGCCGCCAGGGCCTCGCGCAGTGTCGGGATCCCGCCGTCCGTCAGCTCCCGCAGCTGCGGGGCCGTGACGTCTTCGAGCCGTACGTCATGGCCCCACAGCCGCTGGAGGTCCTCGTCGTGGAGCAGTACGGGCACCCCGTCGCGGGTCGTCCGCACGTCGATCTCCACCGCGTCCGCCCCCCGCTCGAAGGCGGAGCGGATCGAGGGCAGGGTGTTCTCGCGGACGCGGTAGGGATCCCCGCGGTGGCCTACGGAAGTCAGGGTGCGCATGCACCCATTCTGCTGGGGCGTCAGGAAGCCAGCCAGGCGGAGGTGTACGTGTCGATCTCGGCGGTGAGCTTCGCCTTGCCGGCCGGGTCCAGGAAGGAGGCCTCGACGGCGTTCTTCGCGAGCTGGGCGAGACCGCGCTCGTCCAGGTCGAGCAGCCGCGCGGCCACCGCGTACTCGTTGTTGAGGTCGGAGCCGAACATCGGCGGGTCGTCGCTGTTGATGGTGACGAGCACGCCGGCCGCCACCATCTCCTTGAGGGGGTGCTCGTCGAGGGTGGCGACGGCGCGGGTGGCGATGTTGGAGGTGGGGCAGACCTCCAGCGCGATGCGGTGCTCGGCGAGGTAGGCGAGCAGCTCCGGGTCCCGGGTGGCGCTGGTGCCGTGGCCGATGCGCTCGGCGCCCAGCTCGCGGATCGCGTCCCAGATGGTCTCGGGGCCGGTGGTCTCGCCGGCGTGCGGCACGCTGTGGAGTCCGGCGGCGCGGGCGGCGTCGAAGTACGGCTTGAACTGCGGGCGCGGCACCCCGACCTCGGGGCCGCCCAGGCCGAAGGAGACCAGGCCCTCGGGGCGCAGGTCCAGGGCGAGGCGGGCGGTCTCCGCGGCGGCTTCCTCGCCGGCTTCGCCGGGGATGTCGAAGCACCAGCGCAGGATCACGCCGAGCTCGTCCTCGGCGGCCTTGCGGGCGTCCTCGATGGCCTCCATGAAGGCCTTCTCGTCGATCCCGCGGCGGGTGGAGGAGTACGGGGTGATCGTGAGCTCGGCGTACCGGATGTTCTGCCGGGCCATGTCGCGGGCGATCTCGAAGGTGAGGGTGCGGACGTCGTCGGGGGTGCGGACCAGGTCGACGACGGAGAGGTAGACCTCGATGAAGTGCGCGAAGTCGGTGAAGGTGAAGTAGTCGGCGATGGCCTCGGGGTCCGTGGGGACCTTGGAGTCGGGGTGCCGGGAGGCGAGTTCGGCCACGATGCGGGGGGAGGCCGAGCCGACGTGGTGGACGTGCAGTTCGGCCTTGGGCAGCCCCGCGATGAAGGGGTGCAGGTCGGTCATGAGGGTGCCTCCGAAGGACGCGGTGCGGATGGAACGGGCTTCATCGTAGGCAGGACCCGCACCGCGGAAGGGGCTTGTCGCAGGCACCGCTTAGCATGGCCGTACGAGAGGGGGGCGCCGTATGACCGATCAGAGCCCCGAGTCGCGAGACCCCTGGGCGCCGCCGGAGCAGCCCGCGGTCGATCTGGGCAAACAGCAGGGCGGGCCGGGGGCGTCGGGGGCGCCGTCGGCACCGGGGGTGCACGACCAGCAGACCGTCACGGGGATGCCGGGGGCCGGAGGGATACCCCAGGGCACGCCCGCGCCCGGGCAGGCGCCCGGCGGGACGCCCGCCTACGGCTACCCGGCGCAGCCGGATCCGGCCGGGTACGGATACCCGGCCCAGCCGGGCGCGCCGCAGGCCCCGTACGGCGGCTACCCCGCCGACCAGGGCGTTCCGCAGCCGTCGTACGGCGGCCAGCCGGCCTATCCCGGGTATCCGGGATATCCCGGGTACCCGGGATACCGGCCCATGAGCAACGGCTTCGGCGTCACCGCGCTCGTCCTTGGGATCATCGCGGTGGTCAGCTGCTACCTGGGCCTGCTCTTCGGTGTCCCGGCCGTCATCTTCGGCGTACTGGCCCGCGGCAAGGCCAAGCGCGGCGAGGCCGACAACGAGGGCATGGCGCTGGCCGGCATCATCACCGGCGCGATCGGCATCGTGATCAGCTGCCTGTTCATCGCCCTCATGATCTTCGGTGTCATGCTCGGGGACGAGGGCTCCGATTCCGACTACGACTCGGACTACTCGTCTCCGTACGAGAACACGCAGGTCCTCCACCGCGGTTGATCCGCACGGCGGCAACAGCGGAAGGGCCGGGGGGGGACAACCCCCGTCCCCCCCCCGCCCCTCCCCCCTGTCTTTCGGCGGCCTCGCCCCCCTTCCCGGTCTCCCAGGGCCACCTGGCGTCCCGGCCGTCCTCGATCAGGGACACCATGCGGAAGGCCGCGTCGGTGAGCCCGCCGAAGGTGTGCCGGTTCGAGGCCCCGGAGGGCGCGTGGCCCACCTGGTAGCCGGCGAGGTTCCAGGTGTAGACGGGGACGGTGTCCGGCACCAGGGCGGTGGGGTCGCCGCCGTAGGAGTGCGTGGTCTGCTCGTCGGTGACGATCAGCACCCGGTCGTGCCCCGCGTAGTGCGCGGCCACCGCCTTCGCCGTGAGGGTGCCGCCGAGGTCCTCGAACCGCTCGAGCACCTTCAGCACCGACTCGCCCCGCCGGAAGCCGACCGCCTTGCTGGTGGAGCCGAACTGCACCAGGTCCGCGTCCTCGGCGCGCAGCGCCAGCGCCGTGCCGAAGACGGCCGCCGCGTCGGCCCGGTTGAGCTGCGAGCGGTCCGACAGCGGCGACCACATCGACCCGGACCGGTCCACCAGGACCAGCGTCCGCCCGGGCAGTGCCGGTACGTGGGCCAGGGAGTGGCCCAGCGCCCGCTCCAGCGGGTACGCCCAGCGCAGCGAGGGCGCGTGCTGGTGGGCGGCCAGGTAGCGGAAGGGGAACTGCCGGGCCCGGGCGACGGTCTGCGGGTCGGAGATCTTCGCCGCGACCCGCTCGGCCACCGCGTCCGACACCCCGGCCCCGTCGAAGTTGCGCAGGTTGCGCAGCAGCGCCATGGCTCCCATGGACGGGATGACCGCCTCCCAGGCGGCCGCGTCCATCGGCCCCTGCAGCCAGCCGGCCAGCGCCTCCCAGGTCATGCCCGCGGCGGCGAGCCGCTCGGCGCCGTCCGCGGCGGTGACCACGGCCCGGCGCTCCGCCACCGGCAGCTCCATCAGGGCCCGGTGCGCGAGCAGGGTGCGGTTGCCCGGCGGGACCTCGGCGGTCTCCGGGTTGTGCCGGCGGTCGAGGGCGTACCGGAACAGCTCGCCCTGCCAGGGCTTGTCCGGGTCGGGGGAGGCGTGCACGAGGTTGAGGACGTCGCCGAAGCGGTATCCCCGGGAGGCGGTGTCGTACTTCAGCAGCGAGGTGCCGGAGTAGAGGCGGCGCACGGCGTCGGCGATCCCGCGCTTGACGGGCTTGGGCACGTTCCGCCCGTACGTGGCGGTCCAGTAGCCGAGCAGCTCGCCGGGCTCGTCCGCGCGCAGCAGTACGGAGTTCACGACCTGCCGGTTCGAGGGTCCCCCGGTCGCTCCGGCGTCGAGCCGCGCCTTGACGTACTCGGCGGCTCCGACGAGCGAGGCCGTCCGCATGTTGCCGCCCTGGCGCAGCCAGCCGAGCAGGCCCGCGGTCCACTCGGGGTCCTCCACGGCGAGGCCGCGCACGAGCGCGGCGAAGCGGTCGTCGCGGGCGCCGCCGGACTCGTAAGCGGTCCGCTGTGTCACGAAGTTGGCGACGGCGAGCAGGAACAGCTCGGAGCGCGGATCGCGGACGAAGCCGGCACTGCCGTGTGCGTTGGCGGCGCGGCGGCCGGTCGAGCGGACCGGGGACGTGGGTGCGGCGGGTGTGGAAGCGGGCGCCGCCTTGGAGCGGAGCAGGTTGAAGCGAGCCATGGTGAATCCCCCCGAATTCAGTGGAAACCGGGGGAGGCGTGACGTGCGGAATGCCCGAGATCGAAGTCGGCGACGGACTATGTCGACTGCTCTATCCAACTGAGCTACCGGCCGGAGCCGGGCGGGATTCGAACCCGCGACCTGTTGATCCGGAAGTAACCGTTGCCTGCGCACCGGGCACTCCGCACGTGCGCCTCCCGAGGAAGAAGTGGCCGCGGCGTTGTTTCGTGGAAGAAGTAGCCGCGGCCGGCGCACCGGGAGGTGCGAACGTAGGTGTCCAGAGATCGAGGTCGGCGAAACCACGTGGTGCTCTACCAACTGAGCTACACCGGCCCGAAGCCGATGACGGGACTCGAACCCGCGGCTGCCCCATACAGTGGAAGTAAGTCTCACCTGCGCACCTGGACAAGGATCACGCTAGACGTACACCCCGGCGGGCTGCCAGCGATTAAAGCTCCGCCCGCAGCCGCTCGCGCGCCTCCATGAGCGCGAATCCCAGCAGGTTCAGGCCGCGCCAGCGCGCCGGGTCCAGCGCGCGCTCGTCGTCGGCGGCCAGCCCTATGCCCCAGATCCGGTCCATCGGGCTCGCCTCCACCAGGACCCGCTTCCCCGTCGAGAGCAGGTACGAGGTCAGCGCGGGGTCGGAGCCGAACTTGTGCACGCTGCCCTCCACCACCAGCGCGAACCGCTCCCGCTCCCACACCGCGTTGTCGAAGCCGCGCACCAGCCGCCCGGCCTTCTTCGCCTCGGCCGGAGTATTCGCCTCCAGCGCCGCCCGCTCGGCTTCGGGATCTTCGAACAGGCGCGCCTTTCCGGCCATCATCCAGTGCTCGGCGGTGGCGTACCGCACGTCACCCACGGTGAACTCGGACGGCCACCACTGACTGAGGCAGCTCGGTCCGAGCGTTCCGTCGGGCCGCGGGCGATGTCCCCAGAACGGCAGGAACTTCAGCCTTTCACCCCGGCTGACCTGCCCGATCAGTTCCTCGATGTTCTCCATGCATGCGAGTCTCGCAGGAGCACCGGACACTTCGTACGGGATTTCGGGCGCGCCTCGACACATGGTCGACCGATTCCGTCGCGTAATCAAAAGGCAACAACGGAATCACTTGGCCGAGGGGTGTACCTCTGCCAGGATCGGCACTCAATTCGAGCTGTAGCTCGAACTGTAGCTACGGAGAGCGTGAGAGCGTGATGGGCAACCGCTTCCAGGTCAAGGTCCAGGTCAAGGACCGATTCGCCGAAGGCGCGCAGTACATCGACGGGCAGCTGCGGCCCGGCACCTCAGGACGGTCACACAGCGTGATCGACCCCGCCACGGGCGAGGAGGTGCTCACCTACGAGCTGGCCTCCACCGCCGACGTGGACGCCGCCGTCGCCGCCGCCAAGCGGGCCTTCCCCGGCTGGTCCGGGGCCACCCCCGGGGAGCGCTCCGACGCGCTGCACCGGCTGGCCGGCGTGCTGGCCGAGCGGGCCGAGGAGTTCGCGTACGCGGAGTCCCTCCAGTGCGGCAAGCCGGTCAAGCTGTCCACGGAGTTCGACGTGCCGGGGACCATCGACAACACCGCCTTCTTCGCGGGGGCCGCACGCCACCTCCAGGGGCAGGCCGCCGGCGAGTACTCCGGGGACCACACCTCGTACGTACGCCGCGAGGCGATCGGGGTCGTGGGTTCCATCGCGCCGTGGAACTATCCGCTGCAGATGGCCGCCTGGAAGATCCTTCCGGCGATCGCCGCGGGCAACACCATCGTCCTCAAGCCCGCCGAGCTCACCCCGCTGACCTCCCTGATGTTCGCCCAGGCGGCCAAGGAGGCGGGCCTGCCCGACGGCGTGGTCAACATCGTCACCGGCGCGGGCCGGGACGCGGGCGAGCACCTGGTCGGCCACCCGGACGTGGTCATGACCTCCTTCACCGGGTCCACCGCCATCGGCAAGCGGGTCGCGGAGATCGCCACCGCCACCGTCAAGCGGCTCCACCTGGAGCTCGGCGGCAAGGCCCCCTTCCTCGTCTTCGACGACGCCGACCTGGAGGCCGCCGCCAACGGCGCCGTCGCCGCCTCCCTGATCAACACCGGCCAGGACTGCACGGCCGCCACCCGTGCCTACGTCCAGCGCCCCCTGCACGACGCCTTCGTCGCCCGGGTCGCCGAGCTGATGGAGACCGTCCGCGTCGGAGACCCCTTCGACCCGTCGACCGACCTGGGCCCCCTGGTCTCGCACGCCCACCGCGACCGGGTCGCCGGTTTCGTCGAGCGGGCCCGTGCGTACGCCACCGTCGTCACCGGCGGTGAGATCCCGGGCGGAGAGCTCGCGGACGGCGCGTACTACCGGCCCACGCTGATCTCCGGCGCCGCCCAGGACAGCGAGGTGGTCCAGTCCGAGATCTTCGGGCCGGTCCTCGTGGTCCTGCCCTTCGACACCGACGACGAGGGCATCGCGCTGGCCAACGACACCCCGTACGGTCTCGCCGCCTCCGCCTGGAGCCGGGACGTGTACCGGGCGAACCGCGCCACCCGGGAGATCCAGGCGGGCTGCGTCTGGGTCAACGACCACATCCCGATCATCAGCGAGATGCCGCACGGGGGCTACAAGGCCAGTGGCTTCGGAAAGGACATGAGCACCTACTCCTTCGAGGAGTACACGCAGGTCAAGCACGTGATGTACGACAACACCGCGGTGGCCGCGAAGGACTGGCACCGCACGATCTTCGGGGACAGATAACCAGTCGCCGCCCGACCAGCGGCCCGCACCCATCCCGAAAGGGCACCTCCCATGGAGCAGTTCGAGCCCGACCGCCTCTCGGCGGCGCAACTCGCCGCGATGCGGCGCAGCCTCACCACCGGGCGCGGCGCCCTCACCCGCCGCTCCGTGCTGCGCGCCTCCGGAGTCGGAGCGCTCACCCTCGGCGGCCTGTCCGCGCTCGCCGGCTGCGGCATCCCGCCGGCCAAGCGCGCGGAGGGCAACGCCGCGGCCTCCGACGACCACTCGGCGCAGGAGAAGGAGATCAACTTCTCCAACTGGACCGAGTACATGGACACCAGCGAGGACGAGAAGTCCCGTCCCACGCTGGAGGAGTTCACCAAGCGGACCGGCATCAAGGTCAAGTACACCGAGGACATCAACGACAACGTCGAGTTCTTCGGCAAGATCAAGCCCCAGCTCGCGGCCGGCCAGGACACCGGCCGCGACCTGATCGTCGTCACGGACTGGCTGGCCTCGCGCATCATCCGGCTCGGCTGGGCCCAGAAGCTGGACCCCTCGAACCTCCCGCACGCCTACGCCAACCTGATCCCGCAGTTCCGCAGCCCCGACTGGGACCCGGGCCGCGCGTACAGCTACCCGTGGACCGGCATCAACACCGTCATCGCCTACAACACCAAGGCGACCGGCGGCAAGAAGGTCGACTCCGTCACGCAGATGCTGGACGACCCCTCCCTCAAGGGCCGCGTCGGCTTCCTCACGGAGATGCGCGACAGCGTCGGCATGACCCTGCTCGACCAGGGCAAGGACCCGGCGAACTTCACCGACGCCGACTACGACGCGGCGATCGGCCGGCTCCAGAAGGGCGTGGACAAGAAGCAGATCCGCCGCTTCACGGGCAACGACTACACCGCGGACCTCGACAAGGGCGACCTCGCAGCCTGCCTCGCCTGGGCCGGCGACGTCATCCAGCTCCAGGCCGGCAACCCGGACATCCAGTACGCGATCCCGGCGCCCGGCTACATCACCTCCAGCGACAACCTGCTGGTCCCCGTGAAGGCCCGGCACAAGGCCAACGCCGAGCGGCTCATCGACTACTACTACGAGCCCCCGGTCGCCGCCCAGCTGGCCGCGTACATCAGCTACGTCTGCCCCGTCGAGGGCGTCAAGGACGAGCTGGCCAAGATCGACCCGGAGCTCGCGGACAACGTCCTGATCGTTCCCGACAAGGCGATGGCTGCCAAGTCGCACGCCTTCCGCTCCCTCACCGGTGAGGAAGAGACGGCGTACGAGGAGAAGTTCGCCAAGCTCATCGGAGCCTGACGGGTCCCGCCGCCGTCCCCGCCGGCACCGGAACCCCGTGCCGTCCCCGCCGGCACCGGAAACCCGTACCGGCACCTGCCCCTTCCACGACACACCACCGAAGGCCCAGGCCCATGACTGACAAGACCGAAGGCGGCGACGTCCGCCTCGCCGGGATCAGCAAGCACTACGGATCCTTCACCGCCGTGCACCCGCTGGATCTCACCATCCCCCAGGGGTCCTTCTTCGCCCTGCTAGGCGCCTCGGGCTGCGGGAAGACCACGACCCTGCGCATGATCGCCGGCCTGGAGGAGCCCTCCACCGGCACCGTCAGCCTCGGCGACCGCGAGGTCACGCACCTGCCGCCGTACAAGCGCCCGGTCAACACGGTCTTCCAGAGCTACGCCCTCTTCCCGCACCTCGACGTCTCGGAGAACATCGCCTTCGGGCTGCGCCGCCGCGGCATCAAGTCGGTCAAGAAGCAGGTCGACGACATGCTGGAGCTGGTCCAGCTCGGCCAGTTCGCCCGGCGCAAGCCGCACCAGCTCTCCGGCGGCCAGCAGCAGCGCGTCGCCGTCGCCCGCGCGCTCATCAACCACCCGCAGGTCCTGCTCCTCGACGAGCCGCTCGGAGCCCTCGACCTCAAGCTGCGCCGCCAGATGCAGCTGGAGCTCAAGCGGATCCAGACCGAGGTCGGCATCACCTTCGTGCACGTCACGCACGACCAGGAGGAGGCCATGACCATGGCCGACACGGTCGCCGTGATGAACGGCGGCCGCGTCGAGCAGCTCGGCGCCCCCGCCGAGCTCTACGAGAACCCGAAGACGACCTTCGTGGCGAACTTCCTCGGCACCTCCAACCTCATCGAGGCCGAGGTCCTGGAAGCCGGCGCGTCCGACGTCGTCGTCTCCTCGGCCGGTACGAAGCTGCGCGTCCCGGCGGCGCGATGTTCGACCACGCCCCGCGCCGGCGGCAAGCTGCTGGTCGGGGTGCGCCCCGAGAAGATCTCCCTGGTCCACGCGGACGCCGAGGACACCATCGAGACCGGCCGCAACAAGGTCGCCGGCAAGATCGTGGCCTCGTCCTTCATCGGCGTCTCCACCCAGTTCGTCATCGACAGCCCGGTCTGCCCGGAGCTGGAGGTGTACGTCCAGAACATCGAGCGCGACGCCCGCCTCACCCCCGGCGCCGACGTGATACTGCACTGGAACCCGGACCACACCTTCGGCCTGGACGCGGCCCAGGACATCGACGCGGGCATCGAGACGGTCGGGGAGGGAGCGTGACGGCCCCCGCGACCCTGCCCGAGGTCGCAGTATCCGCCGAGCCCCCGGTCCACAAGCCGTCCCTGAAGAAGCGCCTGGTCCCGTACTGGCTGCTGCTCCCGGGCATCCTGTGGCTGCTCGTCTTCTTCGTGCTGCCGATGATCTACCAGGCCTCGACCTCGGTGCAGACCGGCTCCCTCGAAGAGGGATTCAAGGTCACCTGGCACTTCCAGACCTACTGGGACGCCTTCACCGAGTACTACCCGCAGTTCCTGCGCTCCCTGCTCTACGCCGGCACCGCGACCGCGCTCTGCCTGCTGCTGGGCTATCCGCTGGCCTACCTGATCGCCTTCAAGGCGGGCCGCTGGCGCAACCTGCTCCTGGTGCTGGTCATCGCCCCGTTCTTCACCAGCTTCCTGATCCGCACCCTCGCCTGGAAGACGATCCTGGCCGACGGCGGCCCGGTGGTCGACGTCCTGAACACGGTCGGCTTCCTGGACGTCACCAGCTGGCTCGGCATGACCGAGGGCGACCGCGTCCTCGCCACGCCGCTCGCGGTCGTCTGCGGTCTGACGTACAACTTCCTCCCCTTCATGATCCTTCCGCTCTACACCTCGCTGGAGCGCATCGACACCCGCCTCCACGAGGCGGCCGGGGACCTGTACGCCCGTCCCGCCACGGTCTTCCGCAAGGTGACCTTCCCGCTGTCCATGCCGGGCGTGGTCTCCGGGACCCTGCTCACCTTCATCCCGGCGAGCGGCGACTACGTCAACGCCGAACTGCTCGGCTCCACGGACACCCGCATGATCGGAAACGTCATCCAGTCGCAGTACCTGCGCATCCTCGACTATCCGACGGCGGCCGCGCTGTCCTTCATCCTCATGGCCATCGTGCTGGTCATGGTCACCATCTACATCCGCCGAGCGGGGACGGAGGACCTGGTCTGATGAAGAGCGCCACCACCTGGCTGCGCCGCAATCTCGTCGTGATCGCGGGGCTCGGCACGCTCGCGTACCTGATCCTGCCGAACGTCGTCGTCACGGTCTTCTCCTTCAACAACCCCACCGGGCGGTTCAACTACGCCTGGCAGGAGTTCTCCCTCGACGCGTGGAAGGACCCCTGCGGGGTCGCCGACATGTGCGGGTCCCTGTCCCTGTCGCTGCAGATCGCCCTGTGGGCCACCATCGGCGCGACCGTGCTGGGCACCGCGATCGCCTTCGCGATGGTCCGCTACCGCTTCCGCGGGCGCGGCGCGGTCAACTCGCTGATCTTCCTGCCGATGGCCATGCCCGAGATCGTGATGGCCGCGTCCCTGCTGGCCCTCTTCCTCAACATGGGCATCCAGCTCGGCTTCTGGACGATCCTGATCGCCCACGTCATGTTCTGCCTCAGCTTCGTCGTCGCCGCCGTCAAGGCCCGGGTGCTCTCCATGGACCCGCGCCTGGAGGAAGCGGCCCGCGATCTCTACGCCGGACCCGTGCAGACCTTCCTGCGCGTCACCCTGCCGATCGCGGCCCCCGGCATCGCGGCGGGCGCGCTGCTCTCCTTCGCGCTCTCCTTCGACGACTTCATCATCACCAACTTCAACTCGGGCAACACCGTCACCTTCCCCATGTTCGTGTGGGGATCGGCCCAGCGCGGTACGCCTGTACAGATCAACGTCATCGGCACCGCGATGTTCGTCATCGCGGTCCTGGTGGTGCTGGCCGGCCAGATGGTCGCCAACCGCCGCAAGAAAGCACAGCCCAAGTAACACCTGTAGGGAGTTGGAAGACATGGCCCCAGACGCCATGCGCACCGCTGCACGATCTCTTTCCGAAGCGAAGCCGGTCTCGTACTGGCTGGACGACCCCGGCAAGCCCGCCGCCGAGCCCGCCCTCACCGGGGACGAGCACTGCGACCTGCTCGTCATCGGCGGCGGCTACAGCGGCCTGTGGACCGCGCTGCTCGCCAAGGAGCGCGACCCCGCCCGGGACGTCGTACTGATCGAGGGCCACGAGGCGGGCTGGGCCGCCTCGGGCCGCAACGGCGGCTTCTGCGCCGCCTCCCTCACCCACGGCCTCGCCAACGGGATGGCCCGCTGGCCGGACGAGCTCGCCAAGCTGGAAGACCTCGGAGTGCGCAACCTCGACGCCATCGAGGAGGCGGTCGCCCGCTACGGCATCGACTGCGACTTCGAGCGCAGCGGCGAGATCGACGTGGCCACCGAGCCGCACCAGGTCGCGGAGCTCCGCGAGTTCCACGCCGAGGCCGAGCGGCTCGGCCTCGCCGGCCGCTCCGAATGGCTGGATGCGGACGCCGTACGGGCCGAGGTCGACTCCCCGACCTTCCTCGGCGGGATCTGGGACCGCGACGGCGTCGCCATGCTCAACCCGGCGAAGCTCGCCTGGGGCCTGAAGCGGGCCTGCATCGAGCTGGGCGTACGGATCTACGAGAACACGCGCGGGCTGGACCTGGCCGGCTCGGGGGAGGGGATGGCCGTGCGGACCCCGTACGGGCGCGTCTTCGCCCGCCGGGTGGCGCTGGGCACCAACATCTTCCCGTCGCTGGTCAAGCGGGTGCGCCCGCTGACCGTCCCGGTCTACGACTACGCGCTGATGACCGAGCAGCTGACCGAGGAGCAGCTCGCCTCGATCGGCTGGAAGAACCGCCAGGGCCTCGGCGACAGCGCCAACCAGTTCCACTACTTCCGGATCACCCCCGACCGGCGGATCCTGTGGGGCGGGTACGACGCGATCTACCCGTACGGCGGCAAGCTCGACGCCGAGCACGACCACCGGCCCGAGACGTACCTCAAGCTCGCCGAGCACTTCTTCACCTGCTTCCCGCAGCTGGAAGGGGTGAAATTCAGCCACGCCTGGGGCGGGGCGATCGACACCTGCTCGCGCTTCTCCGCCTTCTTCGGCACCGCCCACGCGGGCAAGGTGGCCTACGCGGCCGGCTACACCGGGCTGGGCGTCGGGGCCACCCGCTTCGGCGCCGACGTGATGCTCGACCTGCTCTCCGGGGAGAAGACCGAGCGCACCGAGCTGGAGATGGTCCGCTCCAAGCCGATGCCCTTCCCGCCCGAGCCCTTCGCCTGGACCGGCATCACGATGACGAAGTGGTCGCTGGCCCGGGCCGACCGGATGGGCGGGCACCGCAACCTGTGGCTGAAGACGCTGGACCGCTTCGGTCTCGGCTTCGACAGCTGAGCCGAATGGTGTGGTGATCGGGTAAGAGATGCCCGCGCGCCCCGGGCGCACACCGCCCCCGGCCGTGTGACCCGGTTCACTACTACGGAGTAGGGAAACCCGCGTCATACCTGCGCCCGGCTCCGCTCTCTCCTGTGAGAACGCTTCACCTCACCCACAGAGAGCGGAGGCCGGGCGATGACGATCCCGGGGGACAAGACGGCAGTGGAATGGCTGGTCTCGGTGGCGCCCGATCCGGACGCCTGCCGGTGGGAGTGGGAGCGCAACCCCCTCGGGGTCGCCCTGCTGCCCGCCGGCCGCCGGTGGGACGTGCTGATCCTGCCGGGGGAGCTGGGACACACCACCCTCGAAGTGCTGGACTCGCTGCTGGAGCGGCCCGGCCCGGTGCTCGCCGATTTCGGCGACTCCAGGCTGGGCTTTTTCGTGCCCCCGGGCACGGCCTCCCGCTGGGTCGGGACGGGCGTACGGGGAGCCGGTCACGGGACCTGGATCGTGGTCCCGTACCCCGGCCGGGCCACGGGCGGGGTCCGCTGGCTCGTGGTCCCGGACGGGCGGGGCACGCTCACCGATCCGGTGGTGCTGGAGCTCGCGATGCACGAGGCCGCGGCGCGCGTCGTGGGGCGGGGAGGCGGGAAGTCTTGACAAGGGTATTGGTCTGGACCATCTTGGGCGCCGCTGTGCCTTCCCCCGCCGCTTCCCCACCAGCGGCCCGGCTCCATCCCCCCATGCACCGGAGGCAGTTGTGCGCCCCACTCGTCCTGCCGGCCCCACCCGCCCCACCAGACCCACCGTCATGCGCTCCGTGCTGTCCCTCCTTACCGCTGCCGCCCTCGCGGCGGCGGGCCTCCTCGCCACCGGCCAGAGCGCCGCGGCGGCCGACGCCGACCTCATCCGCAACGGCGGCTTCGAATCCGGCCTCGACGGCTGGAGCTGCTCGGCCGGCAGCGGAGCCGCCGTCAGCACCCCGGTGCACGGAGGAACTTCGGCCCTCAAGGGCACCCCGGCCGGGCAGGACAACGCCCGCTGCTCCCAGACCGTCACCGTCAAGCCCGACTCCGCGTACACGCTGAGCGCCTGGGTGCAGGGTGCGTACGTCTACCTCGGCGCGACCGGCACCGGGACCACGGACCCGCAGACCTGGACGCAGACCCCGGGTGCCTGGAAGCAGCTGAGCACGAGCTTCCGTACCGGCGCGAGCACCACCTCGGTGACCGTGTACACGCAGGGCTGGTACGGCCAGCCGCCGCAGTTCACCGACGACGTGACCCTCGTCGGCCCCGACCCCGGCGGCTCCGGACCCGGCCCCCAGATCCCGGCCGCCCCCACCGGGCTCACCGCCTCCGCCGGCTCCTCCACCACCGTCGGCCTCTCCTGGGCGTCCGCGACCGGGGCCACCTCGTACAAGGTCTACCGGGACGGCGCGAACCCGACCACCGTCAGCGCCACCTCGGCGACGGTCACCGGCCTCACCGCCTCCACGACCTACTCCTTCCAGGTCAGCGCGGTCAACGCGGCCGGCGAATCCCCCAGGAGCGCGGCCGTCCCCGTGACCACGCCCAGCGGCGGCGGCAACCCCGGCAACCCGGGCCTGCCCGCCCACGCCCTGGTCGGCTACCTGCACGCCAGCTTCGCCAACGGCTCCGGCTACGTCCGGATGGCCGACGTGCCCGCCTCGTGGGACGTCATCAACCTGGCCTTCGGCGAGCCCACCTCGGTCACCTCCGGTGACATCCGCTTCCAGCTCTGCCCGGTCAGCGAGTGCCCGACCGTCGAATCGGCCGCGGAGTTCAAGGCGGCCATCAAGGCCAAGCAGGCCGCCGGGAAGAAGGTCCTGATCTCCATCGGCGGCCAGAACGGCCAGGTCCAGCTGGGCACCACGGCGGCCCGCGACACCTTCGTCGCCTCCGTCGGCAAGATCATCGACGAGTACGGGCTCAACGGCCTCGACATCGACTTCGAGGGCCACTCGCTCTCCCTGGCCACGGGCGACACCGACTTCCGCGCCCCCACCACCCCGGTGATCGTCAACCTGATCTCGGCGGTGAAGACCCTGAAGGCCAAGTACGGCCCGGACTTCATCCTGACGATGGCCCCCGAGACCTTCTTCGTCCAGCTCGGCTACCAGTTCTACGGGTCCGGCCCCTGGGGCGGCCAGGACCCGCGCGCCGGCGCCTACCTCCCGGTCATCCACGCCCTGCGCGACGACCTCACCCTGCTCCACGTCCAGGACTACAACTCGGGCTCGGTCATGGGCCTCGACAACCAGTACCACTCCATGGGCGGAGCCGACTTCCACATCGCCATGACGGACATGCTGCTCACCGGCTTCCCGGTGGCCGGCAACACCGCCCGCGTCTTCCCGGCCCTGCGCGCGGACCAGGTCGCCATCGGCCTGCCGGCCACGACCAACGCGGGCAACGGCCACACCTCCCCGGCGGAGGTCAACAAGGCACTGGACTGCCTGACGAAGAAGACGAACTGCGGGACCTACCAGACCCACGGCACCTGGCCCGCCCTGCGCGGCCTGATGACCTGGTCGATCAACTGGGACCGCTTCGGCAGCTGGGAGTTCTCGAAGAACTTCGACGCCTACTTCGGCGGCTGACCGGCACCTTCACCATCGGACGCGGCGGGTCCGGGGCGCACACGCCCCGGCCCTGCCGCGCTTCGCACCGCGAGCAGCAGCGGGGTGCACATCAGGAGGCTGGCCAGGACGTCCAGGGGCCAGTGGTAGCCGCGCAGGATCAGCCCCGTCGCCGTCACGGCGGTGAGGGCGGCCGCGAGGGGGAGGGGCCAGCGGCCCCGGGCGTACGGGCGCACGAGCAGGGCCGCGCCCACGTACGCCACGTACGCGGTGGCCGTGTGGCCCGAGGGGTAGTAGCCGGAGGCCCAGGGCTCCAGGGGGCCCGGCCGGCCGGTCCACTCCTTCAGCGGGACGACCAGGGCCGGCACCAGCGCCATGGCCAGCGCCGCGGCCGCCGCGCCCCGGCGGTTGCCGCGCCACGCGGCGTGGCAGACCGCGAGGAGCAGGACGGGGACCGCGACCGGGACGTTGCCGAAGTCGGAGAGACGCTGGGTGACCGCGTCGGGGACGGTGCGCACGAGCGCCCGGCTGATGGCGGCGTCCGGGACCAGCAGGGGCCCGGACACGAGGACCTGCCAGGTGATCAGGGCGAAGAGCGCTACGCAGAGTGCGGAGATCGCGTAGGCCGCCGAGGTCCCGGAGATCCCGGAACGGAGAGTGGCCGGCCGCCCCGGAACAGGGGGGGTGGTTCCGGGGCGGCCGCCCGGATCGGGTTGCCGGGCGCCCCGGGGGGTTTGGGGCGTGCGGCCGTCCGATCGCTGAGGAGTGTGCGCGAACGCATGCCCAGTGCGGCGCTGGGGAAGCCCGGTACTGGTGTCGCCCCCGGTTTCCCGGAAGCGGGGTGTCTCACTCATCTGCAGAAACCGTACGGCAGCGGAAGGGGGACCGACAGCAGGAAAACGCTCCCGCCATCGGCCCCCCACACCTTCTTCACAGCGCCCGCCCGTTACCCGCGGTAGTGAACGCTTGGTGATCGAGGATCGCGCCTCTGCGTTCTACCGTCCGCGTCAGACGTTCGATCAGAGGGTCGCGAACGCGGCCTCGATGACGTCCAGGCCCTCGTTCAGCAGGTCCTCGCCGATGACGAGCGGCGGCAGGAAGCGGAGCACGTTGCCGTAGGTGCCGCAGGTGAGGACGAGCACGCCCTCGGCGTGGCAGGCCTTGGCGAGCGCGCCGGCCGCCTCCGGGTTCGGGGTCTTGGACGCGGGGTCCTTCACGAGCTCGATCGCGATCATGGCGCCGCGGCCGCGGATGTCGCCGACGATGTCGTACTTCTCCTGGATCGCCGTCAGGCGGGCCTTCATGATGGACTCGATCTTCTTCGCCGCGGCGTTGAGGTCGAGCTCCTTCATGGTCTCGATGGAGCCGAGCGCACCGGCGCAGGCCACCGGGTTGCCGCCGTAGGTGCCGCCCAGGCCGCCGCCGTGCACGGAGTCCATCATCTCGGCGCGGCCGGTCACGGCGGCGAGCGGCAGGCCGCCCGCGATGCCCTTGGCGGTCGTGATGAGGTCGGGGACGATGCCCTCGTCCTCGCACGCGAACCACTGGCCGGTGCGGCAGAAGCCGGACTGGATCTCGTCGGCGACGAAGACGATGCCGTTGTCGTTGGCGAACTTCACGATCGCCGGGAGGAAGCCCTTGGCCGGCTCGATGAAGCCGCCCTCGCCGAGCACCGGCTCGATGATGATCGCGGCGACGTTCTCGGCGCCGATCTGCTTGACGATGTTGTCGATCGCCTGGGCGGCGGCCTCGGGGCCGCAGTTCTCGGCGCCGGTCGGCCAGCGGTAGCCGTAGGCGACCGGGACACGGTAGACCTCGGGGGCGAACGGCCCGAAGCCCTGCTTGTACGGCATGTTCTTCGAGGTCAGGGCCATCGTGAGGTTCGTACGGCCGTGGTAGCCGTGGTCGAAGACGACGACGGCCTGGCGCTTGGTGTACGAACGGGCGATCTTGACGGCGTTCTCGACGGCCTCGGCGCCGGAGTTGAACAGCGCCGACTTCTTGGCGTGGTCACCCGGGGTGAGCTCGGCGAGGGCCTCGCAGACCTCCACGTAGCCCTCGTAGGGGGTGACCATGAAACAGGTGTGGGTGAAGTCGGCGAGCTGCGCGGCGGCGCGGCGCACGACGGCCTCGGCGGAGGCGCCGACCGAGGTCACGGCGATGCCGGAACCGAAGTCGATCATGCGGTTGCCGTCGACGTCCTCGATGATGCCGCCACCCGCGCGGGCCGTGAAGACGGGGAGCACGGAGCCCACGCCACCGGCCACCGTCGACAGACGGCGAGCCTGCAGCTCCTGCGACTTGGGGCCGGGGATCGCGGTGACGATGCGGCGCTCCTGCGGGACAGCGGTCATAGGGGGCTCCTGGGGGGTGGGGGTGTTTTCGGACGCACTTGTGTCTTTGTCCGCAGGCTAGGCCCGGGAGGCGTGGTCCTGCATGCTCCGTTCGGGAGTGGTGCCCGCGTGTCCTTGTCCGTGACGGCCATAGGAAGGAATCCGCGCAGGTCTTGTGGATCATGACCGGGTACGGGCCGCGCGGCGGCGACGGCCACTAGATTGAGCGCGCAGCTTGGTGCAGGGCGTCGCAGGGCAGTGCGGTAACGGGCAGGGGGCAGGGGTTACATGGACACCGACGGTACGCACGGCGGGGAGCGGCGGACGCCGTTCAGCACCGGGCATGTCCCGCGCCCGGCCGGACCCCCGAGCATCCAGGGTCTCCCGCCGAAGCCCGCCCACGCGCCGGGTGAGGGACCGGTGACCTCCACGGGACCGGTACCGAGCCGCACCTTCGCCGATTGGCTGCGTGTCCCGCGCGTCGCCGCCGGTCCCGGAGTCTGGACGTACGGGCACGTCCCACGGCCCGCAGGGGAGCCCACGGCTCCTGAACGGTCCTTGATCCGTGGTGCCGTCATCTCGTTGATTGCCTGCGTGATCGTCTGGTCGGTGTTGCGTGCCAACTTGATTCCGTACTGGCAGGTTCCGCCTCGCCTGTTCACTCCGCGTGACTGGTGGCCCTCGTTGGGGAGGAACCCCGGCCTGGGTACACCAGGCGATGTCGCCCTGCAGGTCTACCGGCTCTTGGTTATCTGCGGGCTCTTGTACGGCTTCGGCCGACTCGGCAACTGGCGCGCGGCCTGGCACCTGGCCGCTTCGCGGGGTCGGCTGGTTCAGGCAATGCTCTCGGCCGTCGCGGGGTTGGTCGTTGTTCTCGTCGTGTCGCAGGAAGTAGTGCCGCTGAAGCAGTTCGTGTACTCCCTGTTTCCCTTCAAGGACGCAGGGGCGGCCCGTGCTGCAGGCCTCCTCAACCAGGCGGACACCACCCTCACGGTTCTCCAGCTCCTCGTCGTTGTGCTGTTCCTGTGGCTCGCTGTGCGCCGCCCCGCAGGGGTGGATGAGGCAAGTACCCATGGGGGAACGCAGCCGGCCGGCCGGCCGATCGCGGCTGGCGGCCCGGACGACCCCGCGACGTGGACCGAGGTGCGGGCCGCCGGGCTGGTGGAGGTTGCCGACCGGCTCGGGGCCGAGGTGGCGGCCGGGCGGATGAACGACGTGGACCACGTGCGGATCCGGCGCGCCTGGGAGACCGTACGGGCCGACCCCTCGAGGGCGCGGGCCTTCGCCGACGCCGTGCGGGACAAGGGGGCGGGGGCTTGCGTGCACCCGTCGGGGGCCCGCGATCTGCCCGTCCGCGCCGCCCGGCACGATCTGCTCGCCCGGCAGGTGCTGCTCGGCACCGTCCAGGACGGCGAGCGCAATCCGTACGCCCGCCGCGGCAGCGGCATCGCCCTCGACCCCACGGTCCTCGGCACGTCACTGCTCGCCATCGGTCCCTCGGGCGCGGGCAAGACCTCCTACCTGGTCCGCCCCGTCGTGGAGTCGCTGGCCCTGCAGGCGCTGGCCGGCCAGGCCGCCGTCGTCGTGGTCGCCTCCACCGGTACCGCCCTCGGACCCGACGCGGGCTACGACGTCGTCATCCGCGTCGGCGACCCCGACTCCGTCTACGACCTGGATCTCTACGGCGGCGCCACCGACCCCGACGAGGCCGCCATGCTCCTCGCGGAGGGGTTCGTGGGCGACCTGCCGGGGATCGACGTACGCCGGGCCGCCACGGCCCTGGCTCAGCTCCTCGGGCCGTTCCGGGCCGCGCACGGCCGCTTCCCGGGCGTGCCCGAGCTGCGCGAGCTCCTCGACCACGTGCCCGTCGCCCTCGCCGCCCTGCGGGAGGCCCTGGAGGTCGCCGGGCAGCAACGGATGCTCCGCGAGCTCGACGCGCGCGAACGCCAGCACGGAGCCCCCGCCGACCCGGGACCGGCCCTCGCCGACCGGGTCGCGCTGCTGGACCGGCCCGCCTTCTCCCAGTTCTTCGACACCACCGGTGCCGGGCGGCCGTTCTCCCTGCGGGCCCTGGAACATCCGCTGCGGGTCCGCGTGGACCTTCCCGAGCGCGGGCACGCCGATGCTTCCCGGATGCTGGCCCGGCTGCTGCTCGCCCAGTTCAACGCCGCTGCCGCCGCCCGCACCGACCGCTCGCTCTTCGCGCTCCTCGCCTTCGACGATGCCTCCCACACGCTCACCCCGGAAGCGGTGCGCGGCATCCAGCGGCTCCGCTCGGCCAACGCGGGCGTCCTGCTCACGCTGCGCACCCTGGACGACGTACCGGAAGCCCTGCGCACCCCGCTGCTCGGGGCCGTGGGCTGCCGGATGGCCTTCTCCGGGGTCACCACCTGGGACGGCAAGCGGTTCGCCGAGACCTGGGGCACCGAATGGGTGGAGACCCGCGACATCACCCACCGGACGGTCTTCGCCGACCAGCCGCTCACCCGGGCCATCCACGCCTTCCGGAAGCTGGTCTCAGGCAAGGCGGTGACCACCGACGCCGTGACCGTGCGCCAGGTGGAGCGGGAACGCTGGTCCGCCTCCGACCTGGCGCACGTGGTGCCCCCCGGCCACGCCGTGCTTTCCCTCACCTCCGTGCGCGGCGAGCGGGCCGCCCCGCTGCTGGTGCGGCTCGGGGGGCAGGGCTGAGGGGGAGGGGGAGGGCATCGCCGGGACGGAGCGAACCCGTACGGGGTGGCAGAATCAAGAGAGCCGTTCGTACGACACGGCGAAAACCGCGGTGGTGGTCCACGGCGAGAATCCTCCGTCGGCACCTCGCCGCCGAACCCCCTCCTCTCCCTAAGGCGCCCCGGTACTCATGCCGCTCACCCTCGCCTCGCTCGTCCAGCACTCGGCGCTCAAACTCAGCGTCCGGGCCGGG
Source organism: Streptomyces sp. NPDC059957 (assembly GCF_042730015.1). Lineage (NCBI taxonomy): Bacteria > Bacillati > Actinomycetota > Actinomycetes > Kitasatosporales > Streptomycetaceae > Streptomyces > Streptomyces sp. NPDC059957. Next base: position 96,191 of record NZ_JBHWMB010000012.1, read on the forward strand.
GAGGGCCGCCTCGACACCCCCGTGCGCTGGGCCCACGTCAGTGAGCTCGCCGACCCCGTTCCCTACATGGAGGGCGGGGAGCTCCTCCTCATCACCGCGATGAAGCTGGACGCGGAGGACCCCGAGGAGATGCGGCGCTACGTCCGCAGGCTCGCGGCGGCCGGGGTTGTCGGCATCGGCTTCGCCATCGGCGTGAACTACGACGCCGTGCCCGAGGCGCTCGTGGAAGCCGCCACCGCCGAGGACCTGCCGCTGCTGGAGGTGCCCCGGCGCACCCCGTTCCTCGCCATCAGCAAGGCCGTCTCCGCCGCCCTCGCCGCCGACCAGTACCGGGCCGTGACCGCGGGCTTCGAGGCGCAGCGCGAGCTGACCCGGGCCGCACTGTCCGCCGACGGGCCCGCCGAACTGCTGACGAAGCTGGCGGCGCACGTGCACGGCTGGGCCGCCCTGTACGACACCTCCGGCGCCGTCGTCGCGGCCGCGCCCGACTGGGCCGCGCGCCGGGCCGCCCGGCTCACCCCGGACGTGGAACGCCTGCGCGAGCGGCCGGCGCCGGCCAGCGCCGTGGTCGGCGGCTCCGAGGACCGCGTCGAACTCCAGTCGCTGGGCACCGGGCGACGGGCCCGCGGAGCCCTCGCGGTCGGCACCGGGGCACCGCTCGGCACGGCGGAGCGGTACGCCGTCCACTCCGCGGTGGCCCTGCTGACCCTCACCACGGAACGCTCCCGCTCCCTCAACGACGCGGAGTCCCGGCTAGGCGCCGCCGTGCTGCGCATGCTGCTCGCCGGCCAGGCGGAGCACGCCCAGGCGGTGGCGGGGGACCTGTACGGGGCCCTGCTCGACGCGCCGTTCCGGATCCTGGTCGCGGAGCCCGCCCTGGCCGGCACGGCCCAGCCGGAGGGCCTGGCGCTGCTGGCCGACGCCGTGGAATCGGCGGCGGCGCGCACGGGGGAGACCCTGCTGGTGGTGTCGGAGCCGGGCCGCCTCGTGGTCCTGGCGTCCGATGGCGGATCGGCGGTCCAGGCGTGCTCGGAACACGCGGAGGCCCTGGAATCCCGGCGGGGCCGGGAAACCGGGGAGCCGGAGCCGGACGAGCTGGTCCTCGGCCTGTCGGCGCCCGCGGTGGCCTCCGGCGTGGCGGCGGCCTTCAAACAGGCCGACCAGGCCCTGGCCGTGGCCCGGCGGCGCGGCCGCCCCATGGTCGAACACGAGGACCTGGCGGCGGGCTCGGTCCTGCCCCTGCTCGCCGACGACGCGGTACGGGCCTTCGCGGACGGCACGCTGCGGGCGCTGCGCGAGCACGACGAGAAGGGCCGGGGCGACCTGGTGGCCTCGCTCCAGGCCTGGCTCTCCCGCCACGGCCAGTGGGACGCGGCTGCGGCCGACCTCGGAGTCCACCGCCACACGCTGCGCTACCGGATGCGGAGGGTGGAGGAGATCCTCGGACGCTCCCTGGACGACCCGGACGTCCGCATGGAGCTGTGGCTCGCCCTGAAGGCCACGAGTTCTTCTTGACGCGCTCCTCGCACCGCTGCGCGGGCTTCGTCGCGCTGCGCCGGACTCCGTCCAGCGGTGGCGGGTCGGCGTGCCCGCCACTGCCGGCCGGCGGGCGTGGTGGGTGGACGGGTGCGGCTGGCCGGGCCCTGCGGGGCTGTCCCCTACCCGCCCTTCGCCCGTTCCCCGGGCTCTGCCCGGACCCGGTCCTCAAACGCCGGACGGGCTGGGTACCTCCAGCCTCGCCGGCGTTTGAGGCGCGGGGTCCGGGGCGGAGCCCGGGGAACGGGCGGAGCCCGGGGAACGGTGGAAGGGCGGGTAGGGGACTCCGCCCCGAGCAGCGGCATCCCGCGCACGGCGCAGCCGGGCCGCCGCCCGGAGCCCCGTACAAGCCCCCGGCGGGGCCCCGCATGGGCGGCGGGCGCCCCGACACTGACAAAGCGGCGCGCCGCGCCACGCACGTACTCCACGCCGGACAAACGCCGAATCCCCGGCGGAGTCCTACGGTGGAGGGGACAAGGACCCACCGCACACACTCCGAAGGGCCGGGATCAGCATGACTTCCACCCACGCCTTCTGGCTCGCCGGCCGCCAGGCCACGGGCGACGACAGCTTCGACGTCCACTCCCCGTGGGACGGCCGCCTCGTCGGTACCGTGAGCGTCCCGACCGACGCCCAGGTCGAAGAGGCCGTAGCCGCCGCCTATGCCGTGACGGCGGAGTTCTCCGCGACCCCGGCCCACGTACGCGCCGAGGCCCTGGCCCACGTCGCCCGCCGGCTCGCCGAGCGCACCGAGGAGATCGCGCTGCTGATCTCCGCCGAGAACGGCAAGCCGATCAAGTGGGCCCGCGGTGAGGTCGGCCGTGCGGTGTCGGTGTTCCGCTTCGCTTCGGAAGAGGCCCGCCGCTTCAACGGCGGAGAGGCCCAGCGCCTGGACACCGACGCCGGTGGCGTCGGCCGCCTGGCCCTGACCCGCCGCTTCGTCAAGGGGCCGGTCCTGGGCATCGCGCCCTTCAACTTCCCGCTGAACCTGTGCGCCCACAAGGTGGCCCCCGCCATCGCCGTCGGCGCGCCGATCATCCTGAAGCCGGCCCCGGCCACCCCGCTCTCGGGTCTGATCCTCGGCGAGCTGCTCGCCGAGACCGACCTGCCGGCCGGTTCCTGGTCCGTGCTGCCCGTCGCCAACGACAAGATGCCGGAGCTGGTCAAGGACGAGCGCCTGCCCGTCATCTCCTTCACCGGTTCGGACAAGGTCGGCTACGCCATCCAGCAGGCCGTGCCCCACAAGCACTGCACCCTGGAGCTCGGCGGCAACGCCGCGGCCGTGGTCCTGGAGGACTGGTCCTCGGAGGCCGACCTCGACTGGGCCGCGACCCGCATCGCGACCTTCTCGAACTACCAGGCCGGCCAGTCCTGCATCGGCGTGCAGCGCGTGATCGCCGACGCGACGGTCTACGACCGCCTCGTCGAGAAGGTCGTCGCCAAGGTCCGCGAGCAGGTCACCGGTGACCCGAACGACTCCGCCACCGACGTCGGCCCCCTCGTCTCCGAGGACGCCGCCAAGCGGGTCGAGTCCTGGGTCGACGAGGCCGTGTCCGCCGGAGCCAAGCTGCTCACGGGCGGCAAGCGCGAGGGTGCCTCGTACGAGCCCACCGTCGTCGCGGAGGTGCCCGAGGGCGTCACCCTCGCCACCGAGGAGGTCTTCGGACCGGTCCTCACCCTGCGCCGGGTCGAGAACACCGACGAGGCCTTCGCCGCCGTCAACGACTCGAAGTTCGGTCTGCAGGCCGGCGTCTTCACGCGGAACATCCAGACCGCGTTCCGCGCCCACCGCGAGCTGGAGGTGGGCGGCGTGATCGTCGGCGACGTCCCGTCCTACCGCGCCGACCAGATGCCGTACGGCGGCGTCAAGCAGTCCGGTGTGGGCCGCGAGGGCGTGCGCTACGCGATGGACGACTACACCTACGAGCGGGTCCTGGTCCTCAGCGGCCTCGACATCTGACCGAACTCGTACGGCCACCAAGCCGACGGCCGGAGCCTACTGTGCGGGGGCTCCGGCCGTCTCCTTTTGCCCCGGGGACCGTGGGCTCCCGGGGGCCTTTCCCCCCCGGCCCCCATCCC
>NZ_JBHWMB010000012.1:99815-122460 GCF_042730015.1 Streptomyces sp. NPDC059957
TTCTTTTCTTTTTTTCCCTGGGGGCGTGGGTTTTCGGGGCCCCTCCCCCCCCCCCCCCCCCGGCCCCCGGAGCCCCCGCCCCCCGGCCCCGCAGGCCGCGGACGCCGTGTGGCAGGGTCGTGAGCGCCCGGATGCGCGGCTCCACGCCGCCGGGCGAGACGATCCCGGCCGACGAATCGAGTCGCACGTGTCCTACCTGGTCCGCCACCGTCCCGTTGCAGAGCCCGCCCTGCGCCTGGTGTGCTTCCCGCACGCGGGAGGCGGTGCGGGCTTCTTCCGCGACTGGCCCCGGCACCTGGATCCTTCGGTCGAAGTCGTGGCGGTGCGGTACCCGGGACGCGAAACCCGCATGGGCGAGGCGCTGATCCCGACGATGGACGCGCTGGCACCGCAGGTCGCCGCGGAACTCCTGGCCGAGACTCCCGTGCCCACGGTGCTCCTCGGCCACAGCATGGGCGCGGCCGTGGCGTACGAGAGCCTCCTGCGCCTCGAAGCCGCCGGGGCGGACCACGTCACGCGCCTGTGCGTCTCGGGCCGCGGACTCCCGGCGCCCACTGCCGTGCTCCCGCCGCGCACCGACGAAGAGCTGATCGCGGCCGTCACCGACCTGGGCGGTCCCCACGTGGAGGTCTGGAACAACCCGGAACTGCGCGAACTGTTCCTGCCGGTCATCCGCAACGACTTCCGCCTGATCGACACCTACCGCCGCCGCGAGGACGCTCCGCTGCTGCGCGCGGACGTCGTGGCCCTCACGGGTGACAGCGACCCCCGCGTCACCCCGCTCGGCGCCCGGGCATGGTCGACGGTCACCACGGGCGCCTTCGCCTCGCACGTCTTCGAGGGCGGCCACTTCTACCTCGTCCCGCACGCGGAGCAGGTCGCCCGCCTGGCCGCGGCCCGTCCCGGCGCCTGAGCGCGCCTGAGCCCGCGGCCGCGTGCGCCGATGGGGGGATGCTCCGGACGTCCCCCTTTTACCGCCGCTTCCCCGCCGCCCGAAACGGGTACGACTCACTGGTAGCACCCACCGGTAAGCACCCCCTCTCTCGGCGGCGAGGTGAGCCCCCTCATGTCCGCAACACAGCCCGGCGACAGCGAGACCCAGCCCGCACGGCCCGTACGGCCCGCACAGCCCAAGGTGACCGAGCGCGAGGCACGGCAGGTCGCGGAAGCGGCCCGGGAACAGAACTGGCAGCGGCCGAGCTTCGCCAAGGAGCTGTTCCTCGGGCGGTTCCGGCTCGACCTGATCCACCCCCACCCGCTCCCCGCCGAGGAGGACGTCCGGCGCGGGGAGGCCTTCCTGGCCAGGCTGCGGGAGTTCTGCGAGACCTCCATCGACGGGGCGCGCATCGAGCGCGAGGCGAAGATCCCCGACGAGACCGTGCGCGGGCTCAAGGAGCTCGGCGCGCTCGGCATGAAGATCGACCCGAAGTACGGGGGCCTCGGCCTCACCCAGGTCTACTACAACAAGGCGCTCGCCCTCGTAGGCTCCGTCAGCCCGGCCATCGGCGCCCTGCTCTCCGCCCACCAGTCGATCGGCGTACCGCAGCCGCTGAAGATGTTCGGCACCCAGGAGCAGAAGGACACCTACCTGCCGCGCTGCGCGACCACCGCCATCAGCGCCTTCCTCCTCACCGAGCCGGACGTCGGCTCCGACCCGGCGCGGCTGGCCACCACGGCGGTCCCGGACGGGGAGGACGCGTACGTCCTGGACGGCGTGAAGCTCTGGACCACCAACGGGGTCGTCGCCGACCTGCTCGTCGTCATGGCCCGGGTCCCCAAGAGCGAGAACCACCGCGGCGGGATCACCGCCTTCGTCGTCGAGGCCGACTCGCCGGGCATCACCGTCGAGCACCGCAACGCCTTCATGGGCCTGCGCGGCCTGGAGAACGGCGTCACCCGCTTCCACCGGGTCAGGGTCCCCGCGGCCCAGCGCATCGGCGCCGAGGGCGCCGGCCTGAAGATCGCGCTGACCACGCTGAACACCGGCCGGCTGTCGCTGCCCGCCATGTGCGTGGGCGCGGGGAAGTGGTGCCTGAAGATCGCCCGCGAATGGTCCGGCGTACGCGAGCAGTGGGGACGGCCGGTCGGCCTGCACGAGGCCGTCGGCGCCAAGATCTCCTTCATCGCGGCCACCACCTTCGCCCTGGAGGCCGTGGTCGACCTGGCCTCCCAGATGGCCGACGAGGACCGCAACGACATCCGCATCGAGGCCGCCCTCGCCAAGCTCTACGGCTCCGAGATGGCCTGCCTGATGGCCGACGAGCTGGTCCAGATCCGCGGCGGGCGCGGCTTCGAGACCGCCGAGTCCCTCGCCGCCCGCGGCGAGCGGGCCGTGCCGGCCGAGCAGATGCTCCGCGACCTGCGCATCAACCGGATCTTCGAGGGATCCACGGAGATCATGCACCTGCTGATCGCCCGCGAGGCCGTGGACGCCCACCTGTCGGTGGCCGGCGACCTCATCGACCCGGAGAAGGCCCTGGGCGACAAGGCGAAGGCGGGCGCCCGCGCCGCCGGGTTCTACGCCCGCTGGCTGCCGCAGCTCGCCACCGGCGCCGGACAGGTCCCCGGGACCTACCGGGCCTTCCACCCGAGCGGCCACCCCGACCTCGCCACCCATCTGCGCTACGTCGAGCGCGGGTCGCGCAAACTCGCCCGGTCGACCTTCTACGCCATGTCCCGCTGGCAGGGCCGGATGGAGACCAAGCAGGGGTTCCTCGGCCGGATCGTCGACATCGGCGCCGAGCTCTTCGCGATGAGCGCGGCCTGCGTGCGCGCCGAGCACCTGCGGGCCTGCGGAGAGCACGGCCGCGAGGCCTACCAGCTGGCCGACGCCTTCTGCCGGCAGTCCCGGCTCCGGGTGGAGGAGCTCTTCGGGCGGCTCTGGGACAACACCGACGACCTGGACCGCAAGGTGGTCGCCGGGGTCCTGAACGGCACCTACACCTGGCTGGAGGAGGGAGTCCTGGACCCTTCCGGCGACGGCCCGTGGATCGCCGACGCCACCCCCGGCCCCTCCACCCGCGAAAACGTCCACCGGCCACTGCGCTGACCTGAAATCATCGCCGGACATCGGACAGATGTACGAGGATGAGTAGGGGTACCGGTACGGGTACGGGTACCCCCACCAGCACAGCGCGAGGCGGACGAGAACGATGCCGACGGCCGAGGAAGACCGCACCAGCCGACGGCTGGCCTGGTGCGTGGCGCACGTCCTGCGCCACGCACCGGACCACGTCGTCACCGACATGATCGGCCGGCTCGACGAGCCCGCCTTCAAGTACCTGTGCCGGGACGAATGGCTGGCGGCCTCGACCGTCACCCTGCTGCTCCGCCACGGAAGCGAGGCCGCCCGCAGCTACGTCGCCCGCAACCCCCGCGTCGTGGGCCGCCCGCTGCCCGGCCTGCCCGGGCCCGCCCGGTACGCCCGCCGCCGGACCCCGCCCGAACTCCTGCCGGTGCTCCGCGCCGAGCTCGGCCGGGACCCCGGCGAGGAGCCGCTCACCGCGGCCGAGCTCATCGGCCTGCTGCGCCGGCACGGCCGCCGGCCACGGGTCGCGCTGGACGTCCTGGCGCTCCGCCACGACCCGGACCCGGAGCCGCTGCTCGCCGAACACCTCCGCCTGCCCCTGCCGGCCGGCTCCGTCGAAGCCCTGCTGCTCGCCCTGGACCTGTCCCGGGACGCCGTCCACGGCCTGCTCGCCTCCGCGGCGCCGGACGAGCGCTTCTGGTACCGGCCCGCCGTCCGCGCCGTGCGGATGGGCCGGGTCACGCACGAGGAGCTCGTCGCCCACGTGGCCCCCGCGCACCGCACCCTGCTCCTCGCCGGCCTGACCCGGTCCAGCGGCCTGCGCTGGACCCTGCCCGAGCGGACGGGGATGCGCACCGCCGTCGCCCGGGCGCTGCGCCCCCTGCGCGACGACCCCCGGCTCTGGTCGGAGCTGCTGCGCCACGCCCCCGGCTTCCCGGGCACCCTGCCGGTGCTGGTGGCCCGGATCGTTCGCGGCACCCTGGCGGAGCCCGCCGACGGAGCACCGGTCCCCGGGCTCGCCGAGGCGGTGCGCTCCGTGGCGCCCCGGGCCGCCGAGCCCGTCGCGGGCGTGGACCGCGAACTGGCCCTGGCCAGCCTCGCGGTGCCCATGGAGTCCGTGCAGGAGGACATCCGGTGGGTGCGCGACTGCCTCGCCCGGGGGCTGCTCACCGGCGAGGACGTGATCCGGCACAAGGCGCCCGCCTGCTGGGCCCTGGACGAGGACCACTGGCTGGGTGAGGTGGACCACCCCGACCGTCACGAACCGGCCGCCCCGGTGCTCGCCGCACGGTCCGAGGCCGACCGGCTGTTCGCGCTGGCCCTCGGCTCCGATCCGGACGCCTGGTGGCGGGTGGCCAGTACCCTCCCGGACTTCGCCGGGACGCTCCCGCACCTTCTCCTTCGGGTCACGGAAGGGGGCTCAGTGTCCGGGCGCCCCTGAGTTGCGGCAACAATGGGTCCATGAGCGACCGCCCATCCCCCCTCGCCGATCCGCACCTCCTCTTCGACCCCGCGGCCGGCCGTCGGGACATCGTCATCCTCGGCTCCACCGGGTCCATCGGGACCCAGGCCATCGACCTCGCCCTGCGCAACCCGGACCGGTTCCGGGTCACGGCCCTGTCCGCCGCCGGCGGCCGGGTCGCGCTGCTGGCCGAGCAGGCCCGGCTGCTGCGCGTGAAGACCGTGGCCGTCGCGCGCGAAGACGTCGTACCGGCCCTCAAGGAGGCGCTGGACGCCGAGTACGGCGCCGGCGAACCGCTGCCCGAGATCCTCGCCGGACCGGACGCGGCGACCGAGCTGGCCGCCTCCGAGTGCCACACCGTGCTCAACGGCATCACCGGTTCCATCGGCCTCGCGCCCACCCTCGCCGCGCTGAAGGCCGGGCGGACGCTGGCCCTCGCCAACAAGGAGTCGCTGATCGTCGGCGGCCCGCTGGTGAAGGCCCTGGCGAAGCCGGGCCAGATCATCCCGGTCGACTCCGAGCACGCGGCGCTCTTCCAGGCCCTCGCCGCCGGCACCCGCGCCGAGGTGCGCAAACTCGTGGTCACCGCCTCCGGCGGGCCCTTCCGCGGCCGCACCCGCGCCGAGCTGGCCTCGGTCACGGTGCAGGACGCACTGGCCCACCCGACCTGGGCGATGGGCCCGGTGATCACCGTGAACTCGGCGACCCTGGTCAACAAGGGCCTCGAGGTCATCGAGGCGCACCTGCTCTACGACATCCCCTTCGAGCGGATCGAGGTCGTGGTCCACCCGCAGTCGTACGTGCACTCCATGGTGGAGTTCACGGACGGCTCCACGCTGGCCCAGGCCACTCCGCCGGACATGCGCGGCCCGATCGCGATCGGCCTCGGCTGGCCCCAGCGGGTCCCGGACGCGTCCACCGCCTTCGACTGGACCAAGGCGTCCACCTGGGAGTTCTTCCCGCTGGACACGGAGGCCTTCCCGGCGGTGGGCCTGGCCCGGCACGTCGGCGCCCTGGGCGGTACCGCGCCCGCCGTGTTCAATGCGGCGAACGAGGAGTGCGTAGAGGCCTTCCTGGCCGGTCGGCTCCCGTTCACAGCAATCATGGATACGGTCTCTGCCGTGGTCGATGAGCACGGGACCCCGGCCAGGGGAACTCTTCTCACGGTCGCGGACGTCCTTGAAGCGGAGACCTGGGCCAGGGCCCGGGCACAGGAGATGGCGGCGCGGGCCGCCGTGGAGGCGCGCGCATGACCGTACTGCTGACCCTGATCGGCGTGCTCGTATTCGTCGTCGGGCTGCTCTTCTCGATCGCCTGGCACGAGCTCGGCCACCTCTCCACGGCCAAGCTCTTCGGCATCCGCGTGCCCCAGTACATGGTCGGCTTCGGCCGGACCATCTGGTCGCGCAAGAAGGGCGACACGGAGTACGGGCTCAAGGCCATCCCGATGGGCGGCTACATCCGCATGATCGGGATGTTCCCGCCGGGCGAGGACGGCAAGATCACCGCCCGCTCCACGTCGCCGTTCCGCTCGATGATCGAGGACGCGCGCTCGGCGGCGTACGAGGAACTGCAGCCGGGCGACGAATCGCGGCTCTTCTACACGCGCAAGCCGTGGAAGCGCGTGATCGTGATGTTCGCGGGCCCGTTCATGAACCTGGTCCTGGCGATGGCGATCTTCTTCGGCGTGTGGATGACCTTCGGGGTGCAGCAGACGACCACCCAGGTCCAGACCGTCACCGATTGCGTCATCAAGCAGAGCGAGAACCGCGACACCTGCCGGGCCGGAGACCCGGCGGCCCCGGGCAAGGCCGCCGGCCTCCAGGTCGGCGACAAGATCGTGGGCTTCCAGGGCAAGCCGATCGAGGACTGGGCCACCCTGCAGAAGAACATCCGCGACACCATCGGACCCGCCACCCTCACCGTCCTGCGCGACGGGCAGAAGGTCACCCTCCAGGCGAGCCTCGTGGAGAACCGGGTGGGCAAGACCGACGGCCACGGCGGCTACGTCAAGGGCGAGTACGTCTCGGCCGGCTATCTCGGCGTCGGCCCGAAGTCCGTGATCGCCCCGCTCACCTTCACCCAGTCCGCGGACCGGGTCGGCGAGGTCGTCCAGAGCAGCGTGCAGGGCCTGGCCGAGCTTCCGAGCAAGATCCCGGCCCTGTGGAACTCGGTCTTCAACGGAGCCGAGCGCGAGGCCGACTCCCCGATGGGCATCGTCGGCGCGGCCCGGATCAACGGGGAGATCGCCACGCTGGACATTCCGAGCGAGCAGCGGGTGTCGATCATGCTGAACGTGCTGGGCATGTTCAACCTCTCCCTCTTCCTGTTCAACATGCTGCCCCTGCTGCCCCTGGACGGCGGGCACATCGCGGGCGCCCTGTGGGAGTCGGTGCGGCGGGCCTTCGCCCGGGTCTTCCGGCGCGCCGACCCGGGCCCGTTCGACGTGGCGAGGCTGATGCCCGCGGCGTACGTGGTGGCCGGGGTCTTCCTCTGCTTCACCTTGCTGGTGCTGGCCGCGGATGTGGTCAACCCCATCAAAATCACCTGATCGAAAGCTCGTCGGATCGTCGTACGGGACACCCGTACAGCATGCGGACCGGAGCCGGGCACGCATCGTGCCCGGCTCCCTACGTTCGGGTGGCACACCCCCTGCGATGCGCGGGAGCCGTGCCGGTTGGCGTAATCTCGGACGCTGGGGCCCGCCGATCCCGGCACCTATATCCACACCTTGGGGTTGCACAGCAGATGACTGCCATCTCTCTCGGAATGCCGGCCGTGCCGACGAAGCTCGCCGACCGCAGGGTCAGCCGAAAGATCCAGGTCGGCTCGGTGGCCGTCGGCGGCGACGCGCAGATCTCCGTGCAGTCGATGACCACCACCAGGACCTCCGACATCGGGGCCACGCTCCAGCAGATCGCCGAGCTGACCGCTTCCGGCTGCGACATCGTCCGCGTGGCATGCCCGACGCAGGACGACGCCGACGCGCTCGCCGTGATCGCGAAGAAGTCGAACATCCCGGTCATCGCAGACATCCACTTCCAGCCGAAGTACGTGTTCGCCGCGATCGACGCCGGCTGCGCCGCCGTCCGCGTGAACCCCGGCAACATCAAGCAGTTCGACGACAAGGTCAAGGAGATCGCGCGCGCCGCCAAGGACGCCGGTACCCCGATCCGGATCGGCGTCAACGCAGGCTCGCTCGACGCGCGGCTGCTGAAGAAGTACGGCAAGGCCACGCCCGAGGCGCTGGTTGAGTCCGCACTGTGGGAGGCCTCCCTCTTCGAGGAGCACGGCTTCAGCGACATCAAGATCTCGGTCAAGCACAACGACCCGGTGGTCATGGTCAACGCCTACCGCCAGCTGGCCGCCCAGTGCACCTACCCGCTGCACCTCGGCGTCACCGAGGCCGGACCGGCGTTCCAGGGCACGATCAAGTCCGCAGTCGCCTTCGGCGCGCTGCTCTCCGAGGGCATCGGCGACACGATCCGCGTCTCGCTGTCGGCCCCGCCGGTGGAGGAGATCAAGGTCGGCATCCAGATCCTGGAGTCGCTGAACCTCAAGCCGCGCCGCCTGGAGATCGTCTCCTGCCCGTCCTGCGGGCGTGCGCAGGTGGACGTCTACAAGCTGGCCGAGGAGGTCACGGCGGGCCTGGAGGGCATGGAGGTCCCGCTGCGCGTCGCGGTCATGGGCTGCGTCGTCAACGGCCCCGGCGAGGCCCGTGAGGCCGACCTGGGCGTCGCCTCCGGCAACGGCAAGGGCCAGATCTTCGTCAAGGGCGAGGTCATCAAGACGGTCCCCGAGTCGAAGATCGTCGAGACCCTCATCGAAGAGGCGATGAAGATCGCCGAGCAGATGGAGAAGGACGGCGTGATGTCGGGCGAGCCGACGGTCGCCATCGGCGTCTAGCTTCCCGCAGCAGGTGACGGGCCCGGAGCCGCAGGTGCGGCTCCGGGCCCGTCGGCATGCCGGCCTCCGGGCCGTCCGCGCCCCGGAGGCCGCCCCGAGGGGCCTCGGGGGCATCTCGGAGCCGCTCCGGGTACAGTGCGGAGATCAGCAGACTTGCATGGTGAGGCCCCAGTGTTGACGCAGACCACCACCCGGGTCCTCGAGCCCAGTGATCTCGACGCCGCGCTCGAGATCCTCGGCCGTGAGCCGGTCCAGAACGCCTTCGTCACCTCCCGGGTCCAGATCGCCGGGCTCGACCCGTGGCGCCTGGGCGGCGAGATGTGGGGCTGGTACGCCGACGGCGAGCTCCGCTCCCTCTGCTACGCCGGCGCCAACCTGGTGCCCGTCTGCGCCGAACCCGACGCGGTACGGGCCTTCGCCGACCGCGCCCGGCGCACCGGCCGCCGCTGCTCCTCCATCGTCGGCCCCGCCGAGGCCACCGGCCTGCTCTGGCAGCTCCTGGAGCCCAGCTGGGGCCCGGCCCGCGACGTCCGCTCCTGCCAGCCGCTCATGGTCATGGAGCAGCCGTCCACCGCGGTGTCCGCCGATCCCCGGGTCCGGCGGATCCGCAAGGACGAGATGGACCTGATCATGCCCGCCTGCGTGGCCATGTTCACCGAAGAGGTCGGCATCTCCCCGATGACCGGCGACGGCGGCCTGCTCTACCAGGCCCGGGTCGCCGAGCTGGTCGCAAGCGGCCGTTCCTTCGCCCGCGTCCAGGACGGCAAGGTCGTCTTCAAGGCCGAGATCGGCGCCGCGACCTCCCGCGCCTGCCAGATCCAGGGCGTCTGGGTGGCCCCCGAGTTCCGCGGCCGCGGGCACTCCGAGACCGGGATGGCCGCCGTCGTCGCGTACGCGCTGCGGGACGTGGCCCCCGTGGTCAGCCTGTACGTCAACGACTTCAACACCGCCGCGCGCGCCTCCTACCGCCGGGTCGGCTTCCGCGAGGTCGGCGCGTTCATGAGCGTGCTGTTCTGAGCGGATCGCCGCCCCGTGCGCGCCGATCCGACCGTCCTGTTCCGATCTTCCCGCTCCGATCTTCCTGTCCGACGCCGCGGTCGGCCAGTAAGGTCGCCGCATGATGCCAACCCCCGCGGGAGACGACCCCGGCCGGCCCGCCGGACTGCGCATCGGGCCCCTCGACCTCGCCGCCCGGGTCGACGAGGCCCTGCGCGTGCAGGCCATGGCCTTCGGGCTCAGCGAGGAGGAGGTCGGCATCCGGCGCTACATCGTCCAGCGCCACATGACCTGCCGCGGCGCCCGCGCGCTCGGCGCCTTCACCGACGACGGGGTGCTCGCAGGATTCGTCTACGGCATGCCCAACGACCGCATGCACTGGTGGTCCGGAATCGTCGAGCCCTACCTGCGCACCGGCGGCCACGAGGGCTGGCTCGACGGCTCCTTCGTGATCACCGAGCTCCACGTGCACCCCGGGTTCCAGGGCAATGGCGTCGGCCGCGCCCTCATCACGCGGATCACCGACGCCGCCGCCGAGGAGCGCTCGATCCTCTCCGCGATCGACACCGAAAGCCCCGCCCGCGGGCTCTACCGCTCGCTGGGCTACACGGACCTCGCCCGCCAGGTCCTCTTCCCGAGCGCGAGCCTCCCGTACGCCGTCATGGGCGCCCCGCTGCCGCTGCGCAGGCCCTGACCCGCCCGACCCGCCCGCCCCGGCCCCCATGGCCCTCAAAGCGTTTCCGTGGCCCCCGTGGACCCCGGTAGCCTCCCGTCATGTCAACGCAACACGTGCAGCGCATGTCCCGCCTCATGGCCAAGACCCTCCGCGAGGACCCCGCCGACGCGGAAACCCTCAGCCACCGCCTCCTGGTCCGGGCCGGCTACGTCCGGCGCAGCTCCGCCGGCGTGTGGAGCTGGCTGCCGCTCGGCAAGCGGGTCCTGGACAACGTCTCGCGCATCGTCCGCGAGGAGATGGACGGGATCGGGGCGCAGGAAGTGCTGCTCCCGGCGCTGCTGCCGAAGGAGCCGTACGAGGTCAGCGGGCGCTGGTCCGAGTACGGCGACCTGCTCTTCCGGCTCAAGGACCGCAAGGGCGCGGACTACCTGCTCGGCCCCACCCACGAGGAGATCTTCACCCTGGTGGTCAAGGACCAGTGCACGTCCTACAAGGACCTGCCGGTCATGCTGTACCAGATCCAGACCAAGTACCGGGACGAGGCGCGCCCCCGCTCCGGCGTCCTGCGCGGCCGCGAGTTCCAGATGAAGGACTCGTACTCCTTCGACGTGTCCGACGAGGGCCTGGCGGAGTCCTACCGGCTCCACCGCGAGGCCTACGTACGCATCTTCGAGCGGCTCGGCCTCGACCACCGGGTCGTGTCGGCGGTCTCGGGCGCGATGGGCGGCTCGGCGTCGGAGGAGTTCCTGGCACCGGCCCAGGCGGGCGAGGACACCTTCGTGGACTGCCCCTCCTGCGACTACGCGGCCAACACGGAGGCGGTGACCTTCGCCCTGACCCCGGTCGCGGGGGAGCACGGCCCGCTGGAAGAGATCCCGACCCCCGACACCCCCACCATCGAGACCCTGGCGGCGCACCTGGGCGTCCCCGCCTCCGCGACGCTGAAGAACCTCCTCGTGAAGGTGGACGGCGAGATCACCGCCGTCGGCGTGCCGGGCGACCGGGAGGTCGACCTGGGCAAGCTCGGGGAGCACCTGGCCCCGGCGGTCGTGGAGCTGGTGACGGCGGAGGACTTCACCGGCCGGCCCGACCTCGTACGCGGCTACGTGGGCCCGCAGGGCCTGGAGAAGGTCCCCTACCTCGCCGACCCGCGCATCGCGCCGGGCACCGCCTGGGTGACGGGCGCCAACAAGCCCGATACGCACGCGCGGAACGTGGTCTGCGGGCGCGACTTCGAGGTGGACCGGTACCTGGACGTGGTCGTCGTCGAGGAGGGCGACCCCTGCCCCTCCTGCGGCGCCGGGCTGCGGCTCGACCGGGCCATCGAGATCGGGCACATCTTCCAGCTCGGCCGGAAGTACGCCGACGCGTTCGGGCTCGACGTCCTCGGCAAGGAGGGCAAGCCGGTCCGGGTCACGATGGGCTCCTACGGAATCGGCGTCTCCCGCGCGGTGGCCGCGCTGGCCGAGCAGACGGCGGACGAGCGGGGCCTGTGCTGGCCCGCCTCGGTCGCCCCGGCCGACGTGCACGTCGTGGCGGCGGGCAAGGCGGTGCCGCTCGCCCTCGCGGAGTCGGCGGCGGATTCCCTGGCCGGGGCGGGTCTGCGCGTCCTCCTGGACGACCGGCCCGGCCTGTCACCCGGGGTGAAGCTGACGGACGCGGAGCTCATCGGGGTCCCGTGGATCCTGGTGGCGGGCCGCCGGTCCGCCGACGAGGTGGTCGAGCTCCAGGACCGCCGCGCCGGCACCCGCGAGGAACTCCCCTTGGCAGAGGCCCTGACCAGGCTGACCGGCACCGCGTAGCCTTGCGCGTCAAACGCCGGCGGGGCTGGATTTGCCGCTGCGCGGCAGAATTCAGCCCGTCCGGCGTTTGAGGACCGGGTCCGGGCGGAGCCCGGGGAACGGTGGAAGGGCGGGTAGGGGACGGCTCCGCGCAGCGCCTACCCGCGCGCGTCCGGCTCCGCAGGCGGGGACCCGTCGAGGCAGGGCTCTACGAGCGCCCCGGGGCCGAGCCCCGCGGCGGCATCCGGCGGCACCGCTGCCGGGGCAGGGGCCGCCGCGATGCTCGCAGACGGCACCACCGGGGCAGGGGCCGACGTACCCGGGGGCGGCTCCACCGGCGGAGGGCCCGCAGTGGCAGGCGCCGCAGGTGCAGGGGCCGCGCGTTCCAGGAAGCGCAGGAGTTCCACCGGGAACGGGAGGACCAGGGTGGAGTTCTTCTCCGCGGCGACGGCCACGACCGTCTGGAGCAGGCGCAGCTGAAGCGCCGCAGGCTGCTCCGACATGACCTCCGCCGCCTCCGCCAGCTTCCTCGACGCCTGGAGCTCCGCGTCCGCGTTGATGATCCGCGCCCGCCGCTCCCGGTCGGCCTCCGCCTGCCGCGCCATCGACCGCTTCATCGTCTCGGGCAAGGACACGTCCTTGATCTCCACCCGGTCGATCTGGACGCCCCAGCCCACCGCCGGACTGTCGATCATCAGCTCCAGGCCCTGGTTGAGCTGCTCCCGGTTGGACAGCAGATCGTCCAGGTCGGACTTGCCGATGATCGACCGCAGCGAGGTCTGCGCCATCTGGGAGACGGCGAACCGGTAGTCCTCGACCTCGATGATCGCGTTGGCCGCGTCCACCACCTTGAAGTACACGACCGCGTCCACCCGCACCGTGACGTTGTCCCGGGTGATCCCCTCCTGGGCGGGCACCGGCATCGTCACGATCTGCATGTTGACCTTGCGCAGCCGGTCCACGACCGGGACCACGAAGGTGAAGCCGGGCCCCCGGATGCCGCCCCGCAGCCGGCCCAGGCGGAAGACCACGCCCCGCTCGTACTGCTTCACCACCCGGGCGGCGGCGCCCAGGTAGGCCACGATCCCGACGCCCGCGACGGCGCCCGCTGTGAGCAGTTCCTGGAGCATGGCGTCCTCCTGCCGGGCAGGTCCCCCCCCACAGGGGTGTTATGCCCTACAACCAGCCCGCGAACTCCAGCAGCAGCTCCGCGTCCCGCCGCCGGCCGGCGGCCAGCGCCCGGTTGCCCGATTCGACGGCCCGGAACAGCGTCCAGCCCCGCAGCCGGTCCCGGTCCACCTCCAGGGCGTCGGCCAGCTTGTTCACCCGCCGGCGGGCGCCCGAGGCCCCCGCCGAGGAGGCCATCTGGTCCTCCAGCCGGTCCCGTACGAGCCGGGCCAGGTCGTAGGCCCGCTCGCCGACCATCGGGTCCGGGCCCACCGCCAGCCACGGGGCGCGCTCGCCGGAGAGGACCTTGCCCTGCCGGAAGTTCCCGTGCAGCAGCAGCTCCTCGGCCGGCGCCGCCATCAGCTCCTCGCGGGCCGCCAGCGCCGCCGAGGCCAGCTCCGCAGCCTCCGGGGGAGCCTTGCGGAGCACCTCGGCCTGCTCGGCGGTGCGCTCGGCGACCGTCTCCCAGCCGTGCCCCTGCGCCGGGGCCACCCACAGTCTGCGCAGCGTGCCGCAGGCCTCCAGCAGCGCCTTCGCCTCCGGCAGCGAGCGCAGCGAGACCTCGGGGTGCAGCCGCTCCAGCAGCAGCGCCCCGTCCTCCTCGTGGTGGCGCGTGTCGAGGACCCGTACCGCCCCGAAGCCGCCCCAGTGGGCCAGCGCGGCCAGTTCCCGGTCGGGCCGGAGCCCCGGCGGGGCCAGCTTCAGCGCGGCCGGGGTCCCGTCGGCGTACCGGACGAGGACGACCAGGCTGCTGCGGCCGCCGGGGGCCTGGACCCGCTGGGCGTGTACCCCGCGCCGGGCCAGCGCCCCCTCCGCCAGCTGGGGGAGCTGCCCCAGCCAGTCCGAGACGTGCGCCGATTCCGGCAGCTCGCCGAGCGCCCGTACGAGCCGCTGCGGCGGTTCGAAAGCCATGCGTGCGTGGTCCCTTTCAGCTGTGCCCGGGCTCGTCGCGCATGCTTGCGCGCTAGGTCCGCGGTGTGTCCGCGCGTTCCGTGAGCCCAGGGAAGGCTACGCCGCCACCGCGCCAGCGTGCCGCGCGCACGGCCGCGGCGGTGAGCGCGTCAGCCGCCTCGCGGCGCAACTGGCCCTCGGCGGCGCGCACCAGATCGGAGTACGCGCCCGCCACCCGGTCCTCGATCCCGGCGGCCAGCCGCTCGGCGTCGGCGGGCGTGCGCACGATGAACGGCAGGGTGTACGCGGCCTCCGAGGGACGGGGGGAACCGCCCAGCTCACGCACGGTGCGGGCGAGCGCGTCACGGCGCGCGAGGTGGCCGCCGTACGCCTCGCGGGCCTCGGCGGAGCGGGCGGCGCCGGCCCGGGCCCCGATCACGCCGTAGCCGTACGCGGCCGCGTGCTCGGCGGCGAGGGCGGCCTGCGCCGCCTCCAGGACCTGGCCGGCGGGGGAGGCGGAGGGAGCGGGGGCGGAGGTCACGAGGAGGCTCCCGGGTTCGAGGTCAGCAGGTACGCGTGCACGTGGCCGCACGCCGCCACCGAGGCGAGCATCCGGGCCAGCTCCCCGGGGGCGCCGGCCAGGGAGATCGTCCGGGCCTCGGCCAGGCTCCGCTCGGCGTCCGCGAGGGCGGTCAGCGCGTCGGCGGGCGCGGGGGGCACCGCCGCGGCGGACGGGGGCGGAGCGGCGGCCGCGGCGCCGGACGGGACGGGTGAGGAGGGGGACGAGGCGGAGGCGGAGGAGGCCGGGGCCGTGGACCGGGAAGGCGAGGACGACGACGCCGGGGACCGGGACCCCTCGTCGGCGAGGGCCGCCGTATGGGCCGCGACCGAGGCGCGCAGCGGTGCGAGGCGCGCGGCGAGGGCCGGATGGGCCGCGGTCGTCGCGTCGTAACGTTCCAGCAGTCGCTCGCTCTCACGAACGGCCGTCTCACGCATCCGCCGTTCGAGTGGAACCTCGGGGGCCGCGGCGGGCGGCCCGTCGTCGGAGCAACCGCTGAGCAGCGCGGCTCCGGCGATGCCCGCGGCACCGGCGAGCAGGCCTCTTCGCGACGGCAGGATCGAGGGCACGGGGACGTCCTTCGGTGTTGGCCGGGCTGATGGCCGGCAGGGTGTGATCACGGTACCCGGGGCCCCGTCCACAGCGCGGACGGCAACACCCCCCGCGACCGGATACCCTTTGACCTGACGCACGACGGAAACCACAACAGCACACGCGGCCGAGGAGTCACCCGGATGAGCACCACCCAGAGCGACAGGCTGCGCGCATTGCTGGAGCCGCTCGTCGCCGCCAAGGGCCTGGACCTCGAAGAGATCGAGACGTCCAAGGCGGGCAAGCGCCGGATGCTGCGCATCATCGTGGACTCCGACGAAGGCGTGGAGCTGGACGCGTGCGCCGAGCTGAGCCGCGAGGTCTCCGACCTGCTGGACGAGACCGACGCGATGGGTGAGGACGAGTACGTCCTCGAAGTGAGCTCGCCGGGCGCTGACCGCCCGCTGACCGAGCACCGTCACTACATCCGGGCGATCGGCCGGCTCGTGAAGTTCCAGACGTCGGACGGCGGGGAAGTGATCGCCCGCATCCTCGACGTCGACGACGAGGGCATGGACCTCGAAGTCCCGGGCGTGAAGGGCCGCAAGGCGACCGCCCGCCGCATCGTATTCACCGACATCGCCAAGGCGCGTGTCGAGATCGAGTTCAACCGCAAGGACAAGAAGGAAGAGGAGGCGTAGTCGTGGACATCGACATGAGTGCCCTGCGGGGTCTGGTTCGGGAGAAGGAGATTTCCTTCGACCTGCTCGTCGAAGCGATCGAGTCGGCCCTCCTCATCGCGTACCACCGCACCGAGGGAAGCTTCCGGCGCGCACGCGTCGTGCTCGACCGCACCAACGGTCACGTGATCGTGTGGGCGACCGAGGACCCGAGGGACCTGGAAGAGGGCCAGGAGGCCAAGGAGTTCGACGACACCCCGTCGGACTTCGGCCGCATCGCCGCGACGACCGCCAAGCAGGTGATCCTCCAGCGTCTGCGCGACGCCGAGGACGACCTGACCTTCGGCGAGTTCCTGGGCCGCGAGGGTGATGTCATCACCGGCGTGGTGCAGCAGGGCAAGGACCCGAAGAACGTCCTCGTCGACATCGGCAAGATGGAGGCCATGCTGCCGGTGCAGGAGCAGGTCCCCGGCGAGGAGTACACGCACGGACTGCGCCTGAAGTCGTACGTCGTGCGGGTGGCGAAGGGTGTCCGCGGCCCGTCCGTGACCCTGTCGCGCACCCACCCGAACCTGGTGAAGAAGCTGTTCTCGCTGGAGGTCCCGGAGATCGCCGACGGCAGCGTCGAGATCTGCGCGATCGCCCGTGAGGCCGGTCACCGCACCAAGATCGCCGTCCGCGCCAACCGCTCCGGCCTCAACCCGAAGGGCGCCTGCATCGGCCCGATGGGCAGCCGCGTGCGCAACGTGATGGCCGAGCTGCACGGTGAGAAGATCGACATCGTCGACTGGTCGGACGACCCGGCGGAGATGGTCGCCAACGCCCTGTCACCCGCCCGGGTGAGCAAGGTCGAGGTCGTGGACTGGGACACCCGGTCCGCGCGGGTGACCGTGCCCGACTACCAGCTGTCGCTGGCCATCGGCAAGGAGGGCCAGAACGCCCGCCTCGCCGCTCGCCTGACCGGCTGGCGCATCGACATCCGTCCCGACACCGAGCAGCCCTCGGACGGGGATGACCGCGACCGCGGCGAGCGCCGTGACGACCGCGGTGAGCGGGGCGACGACCGCCGGGACGAGCGCCGCGACGACCGTCGCGACGAGCGCCGCGGGGAATAAAACCGCTACCGCCCGGAGCTGTCCGGGCGGTACACAGGAACGGCAGGGGCGACAAGAGCCCTGCTCGACGTGCACGGCCGTCCGCCGCCGAGGTTTCGGCGGCGTGACCCGGCACTAGTGATCACGACAACATCCGTTCGATTTTTCGCCCGAAGGGGTGAGGTCGGTGCGGGGAGGTAGACTTAAGCGTGTCTGGCCGGACGCAAGCCCGCGCATGCCCCGAACGCACCTGTGTGGGGTGTCGGGAGCGAGCGGCCAAGAGCGATCTGCTGCGCATCGTGGCGGTCGGTGACAAATGTGTCTCCGATCCTCGCGGTACGCTGCCCGGCCGGGGTGCCTACGTGCACCCCGCCGTGGTCTGCCTCGACCAGGCTGTCCGCCGTAGGGCGTTCTCCCGGGCCTTCAAGTCCGCAGGACCGTTCGACACGGCGGAACTGCACAATGCCGTGGCCGATGAGGCCGAGGCGACACCGTAAGCACGTAGTACGGCACGGATCACCGTGCGGTCAGGTACCTCGCGAGTTGGAAGTAGGTCGAGATTGCGATGAGCACCCCTCGATGAGTACGCGATGAGTACGAGCATGAAGTAGAGACGGTCCGGCGTAACCCGGACCTAAAAGGAGCGAAGTGGCTAAGGTCCGGGTATACGAACTCGCCAAGGAGTTCGGAGTTGAGAGCAAGGTCGTCATGGCCAAGCTCCAGGAACTCGGTGAGTTCGTCCGTTCGGCGTCCTCGACGATCGAGGCGCCGGTCGTACGCAAGTTGACCGACGCATTGCAGGGTCCCGGCGGCAACGCCGGCAAGGCCCCTGCGAAGCCTGGCGCGCCCCGTAGCGCGGCGCCCGCCAAGCCCGGGGCCCCGACCCCGGGTCCCGCACGATCCGCTGCGCCGAAGCCCGGCGCACCGGCCCCCAAGCCGGTCGTCGCAGAGGCTCCGGCCCCCGCAGCGCCCGCCCCGGTGACCCCGACCGCCGCCCCCGGTGGTCCGCGTCCCGGTCCCAAGGCTCCGGCCGCCCCGAAGCCCGCTCCGGCGGCTCCCGTGGCGACCGAGTTCTCCGCGCCCCCGGCGGCTCCGGCCGCCGCGGCTCCGGCGCGCACCGACCGTCCCGCCGGTCCCGGCGCGACCCCCGGTCCGCGTCCGGCGCAGCAGCGCCCCGAGCGTCCGGCGGCCCAGGGTGGCCAGTCCGGCGCCCGTCCCGGCGCCCCGCGTCCGGCCGGTGCCGCTCCGGCGCGCACCGAGCGTCCCGCAGGTCCCGGTGCCTCGGCGCCGCGTCCGCAGGGCGCCCGTCCGGCCGGTCCCCGTCCGGGCAACAACCCGTTCACCTCTGGTGGCTCCACCGGCATGGCGCGCCCGCAGGCGCCCCGTCCGGCCGGCGCTCCCCGTCCCGGCGCCCCCGGCGCCGGTGACCGCCAGGGTGGCGCTCCCCGTCCGCAGGGCGGCCCCGGCGGCGCTCCGCGTCCGCAGGGTGCCGGTGCAGGCCGTCCGACCCCGGGCGGCATGCCGCGTCCGCAGGGCGGCGCCCCGCGTCCCGGTGGTGCTCCCGGTGGTAACCGTCCCAACCCGGGCATGATGCCGCAGCGTCCCGCTGCCGGTGGTCCCGGTCCCCGTCCCGGTGGCGGCCCCGGTGGCCGTGGTCCCGGTGCCGGTGGTCCCCGTCCCGGCGGTGCCGGTGGCGCGGGTCGTCCCGCGGGCGGCGGCTTCGCCGGTCGTCCGGCCGGTCCGGGCTCGCGTCCGGGTGGCGGCGGCGGCTTCGGCGGTCCCCGTCCCGGTGGTGGCGGCTTCGGCGGCGGTCCGGCCGGTGCCGGTGGCGGCGGCCGTCCCGGCTTCGCCGGGCGTCCCGGTGGTCCCAATGCCCGTGGTGGCACGCAGGGTGCCTTCGGCCGTCCCGGTGGTCCCGCGCGTCGTGGACGCAAGTCCAAGCGCCAGCGTCGCCAGGAATACGAGGCCATGCAGGCCCCGTCGGTCGGCGGCATCATGCTGCCGCGTGGTCACGGCGAGACCGTTCGCCTGTCCCGCGGTGCCTCCCTCACCGACTTCGCGGAGAAGATCAACGCCAACCCGGCGTCGCTCGTCGCCGTGATGATGAACCTCGGCGAGATGGTCACTGCCACGCAGTCCGTCTCCGACGAGACCCTCGAAATGCTGGCCGGCGAGATGAACTACGTCGTTCAGATCGTCAGCCCGGAGGAAGAGGACCGCGAGCTCCTCGAGGGCTTCGACATCGAGTTCGGCGAGGACGAGGGCGGCGAGGAATTCCTCATGCCGCGTCCGCCGGTCGTGACCGTCATGGGTCACGTCGACCACGGTAAGACCCGACTGCTCGACGCCATCCGCAAGACGAACGTCGTTGCGGGCGAGGCCGGTGGCATCACGCAGCACATCGGTGCGTACCAGGTCGGTACCGAGGTCAACGGTGAAGAGCGCAAGATCACCTTCATCGACACCCCCGGTCACGAGGCGTTCACCGCCATGCGTGCCCGTGGTGCCAAGTCGACCGACATCGCGATCCTCGTGGTCGCGGCCAACGACGGCGTGATGCCGCAGACGATCGAGGCGCTCAACCACGCCCAGGCCGCCGGCGTTCCGATCGTCGTCGCGGTCAACAAGATCGACGTCGAGGGTGCCGACCCGGTCAAGGTGCGCGGTCAGCTCACCGAGTTCGGTCTGGTCGCCGAGGAGTACGGCGGCGACACGATGTTCGTCGACATCTCCGCCAAGCAGGGTCTGAACATCGACTCCCTGCTCGAGGCCGTCGTCCTCACCGCCGACGCCTCGCTCGACCTGCGCGCCAACCCGGAGCAGGACGCTCAGGGTATTGCGATCGAGTCCCACCTCGACCGCGGCCGCGGTGCCGTTGCCACCGTCCTCGTCCAGCGCGGTACCCTCCGCGTCGGCGACACGATGGTCGTGGGCGACGCCTACGGCCGAGTGCGCGCCATGCTCGACGACAAGGGCAACAACGTCGAGGAAGCGGGTCCCGCGACCCCCGTCCTGGTCCTGGGTCTCACCAACGTCCCCGGCGCCGGCGACAACTTCCTCGTCGTCGACGAGGACCGCACCGCCCGTCAGATCGCCGAGAAGCGTGCTGCGCGTGAGCGCAACGCCAACTTCGCCAAGCGCGTCCGCCGGGTGTCCCTGGAAGACCTCGACTCGGTCCTCAAGGCCGGTCTGGTCCAGGAACTCAACCTCATCATCAAGGGCGACGCGTCCGGTGCGGTGGAGGCTCTCGAGTCCTCGCTGCTCCAGCTCGACGTCGGCGAAGAGGTCGACATCCGCGTCCTGCACCGCGGTGTGGGTGCGGTCACCGAGTCCGACATCAACCTGGCGATGGGCTCCGACGCCATCGTCATCGGCTACAACGTCCGTGCGGCCGGCCGTGCCGCGCAGATGGCGGAGCGCGAGGGTGTCGACGTCCGCTACTACTCGGTGATCTACCAGGCCATCGAGGAGATCGAGGCGGCTCTCAAGGGTCTCCTCAAGCCGGAGTACGAAGAGGTCGAGCTCGGTACGGCGGAGGTCCGCGAGGTCTTCCGCTCGTCCAAGCTGGGCAACATCGCCGGTGTCCTCATCCGGTCCGGCGAGGTCAAGCGCAACACCAAGGCGCGGCTCCTGCGCGATGGCAAGGTCATCGCCGAGAGCCTCACCATCTCTGGTCTGCGCCGCTTCAAGGACGACGTCACCGAGATCCGCGAAGGCTTCGAGGGCGGTATCAACCTCGGTAACTTCAACGACATCAAGATCGACGACGTCATCGCGACGTACGAGATGCGCGAGAAGCCCCGCGCGTAAGCGCGAGGCGGTGTTCGCACCGTGTCGTAGGTAGCTGTAACACCGGGGCCGGTCGGCGGAATATCCGTCGATCGGCCCCGGCCGTTGCGTGTACGGTTCTGATGACCCTGCCGCGCGACGGCCGGCAGGCCACCGAACCCGCACCGGCGGGATATCCGGAACTGCATGTACGTGGGGACTCTGTCCTTCGATCTGCTCCTCGGCGACGTTCACTCGCTGAAGGAGAAACGCTCCGTCGTCCGGCCCATCGTGGCCGAGCTCCAGCGCAAGTTCTCTGTGAGCGCGGCCGAAGTGGGTGACCAGGACCTGCACCGCAGGGCCCGTATAGGGGTCGCTCTGGTGAGTGGGGACACGGGGTTCCTCTCGGATGTACTGGACCGCTGCGAGCGGCTGGTCGCGGCACGTCCGGAAGTGGAGCTGCTGTCGGTACGACGACGGCTCCACGGTGATGAAGACTGACCGCAAGACTTGAGAAGGAGACGGACCAGTGGCCGACAATGCGCGGGCGAAGAAGCTGGCGGACCTCATCCGGGAGGTGGTGGCCGAGAAGCTGCAGCGCGGCGTCAAGGACCCCCGCCTCGGTACGCACGTGACCATCACGGACACCAGGGTCACCGGCGACCTGCGGGAGGCCACGGTCTTCTACACGGTGTACGGCGACGACGAGGCGCGGGTCAGCGCGGCAGCGGGCCTGGAGAGCGCCAAGGGCGTACTGCGCTCCGCGGTCGGCCGGGCGGCGCAGACCAAGTTCACGCCGACCCTGACGTTCGTGGCGGACGCCCTTCCGGAGACCGCCAAGAGCATCGAGGACCTCCTCGAGAAGGCGCGGACCTCCGACGCCCAGGTGCGCGAGGTCTCCTCGGGCGCGAAGTACGCCGGCGAAGCCGACCCGTACAAGAAGCCCGACGAGGACGACGACGACGCCGACGGCTCTGACGAAGACGGGGACGCATCCGCGTAATGAGCACCAACGCAGGGAAGACTCCGGACGGCCTGATCATCGTCGACAAGCCGTCCGGATTCACTTCGCACGACGTGGTCGCCAAGATGCGCGGGATCGCCAAGACCCGCCGCGTCGGCCACGCCGGCACGCTCGACCCGATGGCGACGGGCGTGCTGGTCCTGGGCGTCGAGAAGGCCACCAAGCTCCTCGGCCACCTCGCGCTCACGGAGAAGGAGTACCTCGGCACCATCCGGCTGGGCCAGAACACCCTGACGGACGACGCCGAGGGCGAGATCACCTCGTCCACGGACGCCTCCGGGGTCACCCGCGAGGGCGTGGACGCCGGTATCGCCAAGCTGTCCGGCGCGATCATGCAGGTCCCGTCGAAGGTCAGCGCCATCAAGATCAAGGGCGTGCGCTCCTACAAGCGCGCCCGCGACGGCGAGGACTTCGAGATCCCGGCCCGCCCGGTGACGATCTCCTCGTTCCAGGTGTACGACATGCGGGAGGCGGAGGCCGAGGACGGCACCAAGGTCGTCGACCTCGTCGTCTCCGTGGTCTGCTCCAGCGGTACGTACATCCGCGCGCTCGCGCGGGACCTCGGCGCCGACCTCGGCGTCGGCGGGCACCTCACGGCGCTGCGGCGCACGCGGGTGGGCCCGTACAAGATCGACCGGGCGCGCACGCTCGACCAGCTCCAGGAGGAGCTGACCGTCATGCCGATCGGCGACGCGGCGGCTGCCGCGTTCCCGCGCTGGGAGCTCGACGCCCGGCGGGCGTCGCTGCTGGCGAACGGCGTGCGGATCGACATGCCGGACGAGTACGAGCCCGGCAAGGCCGTCGCGGTCTACGGGCCGGACGGGCAGCTGCTCGGGCTCGTGGAGAGCAAGGGCGGCAAGGCGAAGTCGCTCGCCGTCTTCGCCTGACCCCCTCCCCCGATGCTGTTCCCCGGCCGGCCTTCGGGCCGGCCGGTTCTCGTTTGACGTGGAGGGGTGGGGGGCCACAAAACTCCGCCCCCCGCTCCACCACCCCCCCCCGGTCGCCCTCTGCCCACCCCGAACCCCCTCCTCCCCCCGCCAAACAAGCGATCGGGGTGAAGGGAGGGGGGGTAAGGGGGGGTC
>NZ_JBHWMB010000012.1:122470-153721 GCF_042730015.1 Streptomyces sp. NPDC059957
GGGGGTGTGCTGTGGTGGTTGGGGGGGGGGAGAAACGCAAGAACCCCCAACCCCCCCCCCCCCCCCCCCACGACCCCCCTCGGGTAGCTCTCTATCCATCCGGACCCCCTTATTCACCCGTCCGAGCAGGCGCTCGGAGTGAATGGAGGGAGCGTAAGGGGGCGCTTTCGCCACGCGTGCTGTTCCCGCTGATCTTCACCTGCCTACGGTCGTGCCTACGGGGCACGCGCGGCGGGGAGTGGTGCGGTGACGGCGGAACTGATCAGGATCTGCGATCTCGCCGGGCGGCCGCGGGGGAGCGGGTTCGTCGCGGACGACCGCGGGACCGTGCTCACCAGCCACGAGGCCGTGGACGGACTGGCCCGGGTGGCCCTGCACGGACCGGCGCCGGGGGAGCGGACCTGGCTGGCGGGCGCCTCGGACGTGACCGCGCTGCCGGAGCTGGGGCTCGCCCTCGTACGCAGTGACGGGCTCGGGGTACGGCCGCTGCCGGTCGCTCCGCGAGGCGTGATCGCTCCCGGGACGTACGTACGGCTGCCCGCGCGGGGCTGGCGCCAGGCGCGGGTGCTCGGCCCTGCCGAGGCCACCTACACCGCGACGGACCGCTTCCACCTGCTCCCGGCCGCGCTGGAACTGGCCATCGGGACCGACGGGCGCGACGCGCTGCGGCTCGGCGGCGAGGCCTGCGGGGGACCGGTGCTGGACGCCACGACCGGAGCGGTGCTCGCGGTCCTGTGCACCGCTCTGCAGGCGGAGCACCGCTCCGGGGGCTTCGCCGTGCCCCTCGCGGCCGCGGCCGCCGCCGATCCGGGCGGGCCCCTCGCCGCACTGCTGGAACGCAATGCCGCCACCGTGCCGGGCTACGGCACCGACCTGAACCTCGCCGGAGCCCTGCAGCTCACCGGCACCACACTGGGCGCGGCCCTCGCCGCCTGCGGGGGACCGGAGCCGGTGGACCGCCCGGCGATCGCCGCCGAACTCGACGCCTTCACCGCCGGGGACCGCCCGGTCCTCGCCCTCGTCGGCCGGCCCGGCACCGGCCGCACCACCGCCCTCGCCGCCCTGGCGGTCCGCCGCGCCCGCGGCCCCCGCCCCGCCCCGACCCTCTGGCTGCGCGGTGCCGACCTGCGGGCCGAGGACACCTCGCTGGCCGACGCCGTGGCGCGGGCACTGACGGAGGCGGCCCGGATCCTGGGGGTGCCCGCCGCCGCTCCGGGGCCGGACCCGGCGTCGGCGCTGGCCGCGCTCGTGGCTCCGGCCGGGCGCGCACTGCTCGTGGTCCTGGACGGGCCCGAGGAGATGCCGCCGCGGCTCGCGGGGCGCGCCCGGCCGTGGAGCGGGGCCACCGCCGCCTGGCTCGGCGCGAGCGGGGCCCGGCTGCTCGTGGCTGCCCGCCCCGAGCACTGGGAGGCGGCCGGGCGGCTCTACCCGCCGCGGACGCTCCGCACCCCGGCCCGGCCGGCCCGGCGGCTGCCGCCCGCGGTCCCGATCGGCGACCTGACGCCGGAGGAAGCGGAGGCGGCCCGGGCCCGGCTGGGGATCCCGGCCGGCGCCGTCGCCGCGGCCGACGCCCGGCACCCGCTCACGCTGCGGCTCCTCGCGGAGGTCCGCGCGGCCGGGGTCACCGCGGGCCGTCCGTCGCGCGACGAGGTGTTCGCCGCGCACCTGGACCTGCTGTGCCTGCGCGTGGCCGTCCGGGTGTCGGCCGCACTTCCGCAGCCCCGTGGACCAGGCGGGGCGGCGGACCCGGGCGACGCCGGCGGGTGGGACACGGCCGGGCCGGACACGGTCGAGGTGGAGGCGGCCGGGCCCGACACGGCCGGGCCCGACACGGCCGGGCCCGACACGGCCGGGCCCGACACGGCCGGGCCCGACACGGCCGGGGTGTACGGGCCGGGGGCGGGCCGGCTGGCCGCGCGAGTGGCCGGGCGGGTGCACGAAGCCGCCCGGCGGTGTCTGGGGCCGGGCCAGGGCCAGGTGGACCGGGCCTCCTTCGAGGAACTGTTCCCCTGGCGGTCGGGGTTGGCCTCCGCGGTGCTCGCCGAGGGGCTGCTGGTGCCCGCCGGTGAGGGCTACCGCTTCGCCCACGAGGAGTTCGCCGACTGGGTGCAGGCCGCCCATCTGGACCTTCCCGCCGCCCTGCACGCCCTGGGCCGGGAGGACGTGCCCCGCCACCGCGTCGGGCCCGTCCTGGAGGCCCTGCGCCTGCTTCCGCCCGGGGAACGGGCCGCGGTACTGGAGCGGCTCGTGGCCCTGCTCGGCGAAGACACCGGCCCCGAAACCCGCTGGTGGGCGGCCCGCCTCGTCGGTGAAACCCTGCTCGGGGTTCCCGACGCCACGCCGTACCTGCCGGTCCTGTACGGCCTCGCCGCCCATCTCGCCGGGCCCGGGCCGGGTGAGGCGCACGAACCACCGGGCCCCTCCCCGGTGCTTCCGACGCCGGTGCCTCCGACGTCGGCGGACCCGGCGCCGGCCGGTTCCGCGACCTACGCCGGCGCCCTGGGGCGCAGCGGCCCGGCGGACCCCACCGCGTGGGCGGGACCCGGTGGCGCCGGGCACCCGCGGATCCCCGCCCAGGGCGGAGCGCCGGCGGCCGGTGGGCCCGGTGCGCAGGCCGGCCGCCTCTGCCCCGAGGCGGCTGCCGGTGCCACGGCCCGCGTCGGCGGCACGGGGACCGGCGGCCCGCCCGCGCCCGGCCGGGGCCGTGAGGACGAAGGGGAGGGGGAGGGCGAGGGGGAATTCGGGGCGTGGTTCTGGACCCGGGTCCGCGTCACCGAGGAGGACCGGTTCGAGCTGCTGCGGCGGCTGGTGCCGCACGACCACCGCCTCCTCGACGCCGCCGCCCGGCGGCTGGTCCGGGCGCCGCGGCTCGTGCAGCCGCTGCTCTGCGGCTGGTTCCGCGACGAGCGGCGGCTCCTCGGCCGGCCCGGGGCCACCGTCGCCACCGCGGCGCAGGCGCTGCTGCACACCCACCGCGGCCTCGCGGTCGACGACCTCGCCGAGGCGCTCGTCACCGCCGCGCACCCCCGCGCCGACGAACTGCTCGCCGTACTCGCCGAGGACGAGCCCTCCGCCCTCAGCCGGGCCGTGGACCGCTGGGCCCACGACGAGCGGCCCGGCCGCCGGGTCGCGGCCGCCGCGTACGGGCCGCTCACCGCCCCGCACGTGCGGACCCCCGCCGACCGCGAGCTGCTGCGCTACGCCGCGCAGGCCCTCCTCGCCCGCCCCTCGGACGCCTCCCTGCACGGCAGCGCCCTCGGGATCCTGCTCCGCGACCCCCAGGTACGGGCCCGCTACCTCCCCGACGCCCTCGCCTGCTTCCGCGATCCCGAGCGAGGTACACGACTGCCCGCCACCGCGCTGGTCGCCGCGCTCCCCGTGCTGCCCGACCCGGACGCGGTGTTCGCCGTCCTGCGGGAGCGGGCCGACGGGGAGGTGGTGCGCGCGCTGGCCGCGCTGACCACGCCGGGCCTGGCCCGGCGCGCGGCCGAGCTCGTACGGGACCACCTGGCGCGCCGCCCGCAGGACGCCGCCCACGCGGCCGAGTTCGTGGACCGGAGGCTCGAACAGGGGCTGGCCGCCGCCCCCGTGCTCCGCCCGCTCGTACGGGACCTGCTGGGCTCCGGTCCGCCCCCGGTACGGGCCGCGCTGGCCGGCGTACTGGCCGCCCCGGGCACGGAGTCCTCGTACACGCTCCGCGGCGAGCTGGCCGAGGCGCTGCTCCGCGAGGAACTCGACCCGTCGGTGCTCGACACCTTCCTCGGCGCCCTGGCGGCGGGGGCGGCCGTCGGCGCGCCGCCGGACCGTAGCCGGGAGCTGCTGCGGCGCACCGGCCGGCAACTGCTGCGGGCACCGGGCGGCCCGGCGGTCTTCGAGCGGCGCACGGTCGAGCTGGCGCGGGCCGTACCGGCCTTCGGCGCCCTCGTTGCCTCCTGGCTGGAGCGGGCGCCGCAGGAGGCGGCGGCGCTGCTGGGGCCGAGCGCGCGCCGGACCGTCGAGACCCTCGCTCACAGCGCGTCCCCGCCGCACGACGCCGATGATGGGCAGCGGGCACGGGCATGGCAGTCTTAGACCTGCAATCGGCAACCAGGACAGGGCCTACAGGGTTCGGGCGAGGAGCGGTCACAGTGCAGCGCTGGCGTGGCTTGGAGGACATCCCCCAGGACTGGGGACGCGGCGTCGTCACCATCGGCTCCTACGACGGCGTCCACCGGGGTCATCAGCTGATCATCGGACGCGCCGTGGCCAAGGCCCGCGAACTCGGCGTCCCCTCCGTCGTCGTCACCTTCAGCCCGCACCCGAGCGAGGTCGTCCGCCCCGGCAGCCACCCGCCGATCCTGGCCCCCTACGACCGGCGCGCCGAGCTGATGGCCGGGCTGGGCGTGGACGCGCTGCTGATCCTTCCCTTCACGGCGGAGTTCTCGCAGCTGTCCCCGGCCGACTTCATCGTGAAGGTGCTCGTCGACAAGCTGCACGCGCTGGCGGTCATCGAGGGCCCGAACTTCCGCTTCGGCCACAAGGCCGCCGGCAACGTGGACTTCTTGCGGCAGCTCGGCGCCACCTACGACTACGAGGTCGAGGTCGTGGACCTCGTGGAGCGCGGCGAGGCGGGCGGCGGCGTGCCGTTCTCCTCCACGCTCGCGCGCAGGCTCGTGGCGCAGGGCGACATGGACGGCGCGGCCGAGATCCTGGGCCGCCCGCACCGGCTCGAGGGCGTCGTGGTGCGCGGTGCGCAGCGCGGGCGCGAGCTCGGCTACCCGACGGCGAACGTGGAGACGCAGCCGCACACCGCGATCCCGGCCGACGGGGTGTACGCGGGCTGGCTGACGGCGGACGGCGAGCGGATGCCGGCGGCGATCTCGGTCGGCACGAACGTGCAGTTCGACGCGACCGAGCGGACCGTGGAGGCGTACGCGATCGACCGGGTCGGCCTGGACCTGTACGGCATGCACGTGGCCGTCGACTTCCTCGCCTACGTGCGCGGGATGGCGAAGTTCGAGTCGCTGGACGGGCTGCTGGAGGCCATCGCGGACGACGTGAAGCGCGCGCGGGTGCTGACGGACGCGTACGACGCGGAGCGCTGACCGGGCTCACGGGCCTGCCGGCCCACGGGCCTACGGGCTGACGAACGGTTGGACAACGGGCGAGGGCCCGTACCGTCCCGGGGATTCCGGGGGCGGTACGGGCCCTCGTGCGCGTGCCGGCTCCGTCAGCCCAGGCGCGGGTCGCGCGGGGGCCCGCCGGGCTGGGGCTGACCGGGCTGCTGGGGCCAGGGCTGGCCCGGGGTGGGGTAGGGCTGCTGCCCGTACGGGGACTGCGGCGGCTGGGGCTGGGGCGGCTGCTGGTGCGACTGCGGCTGCGGGTAGGGCTGTTGGGGCGGCTGCGGCTGGCCCCAGTGGTTCTGGGGCGCCTGCTGCTGGGCGCGGATGAAGTCCTCGGCGACCAGGGCGGAGAGGTTGAAGTAGGCCTCGCGCGTCTTGGGCCGGAGCATGTCGAGGTCGACCTCGGCGCCCGCCGCGAGGTGGTCGTCGAACGGGACCACGACGACACCGCGGCAGCGGGTCTCGAAGTGCCGCACGATGTCCTCGACCTTGATCATCTTGGCGGTCTCGCGGACCCCGGAGATGACGGTGAGGGAGCGCGAGACGAGGTCGGCGTAGCCGTGCGCGGAGAGCCAGTCGAGGGTGGTGCTGGCGCTGCTCGCGCCGTCCACCGACGGGGTCGAGATGATGATCAGCTGATCGGCCAGGTCCAGGACCCCGCGCATGGCGGAGTAGAGGAGGCCGGTGCCCGAGTCGGTGAGGATGATCGGGTACTGGCGGCCGAGCGTCTCGATGACGCGGCGGTAGTCCTCGTCGTTGAAGGCCGTCGAGACGGCCGGGTCCACGTCGTTGGCGATGATCTCCAGCCCGGAGGGCGCCTGGGAGGTGAACCGGCGGATGTCCATGTACGAGTTCAGGTACGGGATCGCCTGGACCAGGTCCCGGATCGTGGCCCCGGTCTCGCGGCGCACGCGGCGGCCGAGGGTGCCGGCGTCGGGGTTCGCGTCGATGGCCAGGATCTTGTCCTGCCGCTCGGTGGCGAGGGTGGCGCCGAGGGCGGTGGTGGTCGTGGTCTTGCCGACACCGCCCTTGAGGCTGATGACGGCGATGCGGTAGCAGGACATCACCGGGGTGCGGATCAGCTCCAGCTTGCGGCGCCGTTCCGCTTCGGCCGCCTTGCCGCCGAAGCGGAACAGGCCGCCGCCCCCGGAGGCGTTGTTGCCGCTCTTCGCCTTCTGCTTGCCGCGGAGCAGGCGGTCGGAGGACAGCTCGACGGCGGCGGTGTAGCCGAGGGGGGCGCCGCCGGAGGGCTGGGGGGAGCCGTAGCGGGGGTCGTGCCCCTGGGGGCCCTGAGGGCCTTGGGGTCCGTGGGGCCCCTGGGGACCTTGCTGCCACTGGCCGCCGCGGGGATCCGCGTACTGCTGCTGTTGCTGCGGTGCGGGCGGGGGGAACCCGTAGCCGGGGTCCGGCTGTGGGGGCTGCGGGGTCTGCTGCGCGGGCGGGAATCCGTACCCGGCGTCCGGCGTCTGGGACGGGGACTGGGGCCAGGGCCGGGGCTGCGCGGGCGGCTGGATGTCGTACCCGGCCCGGGGATCCGCGGATCCGGACAACTCCGATTGCCGCTGCGGGAGTTCGGCGCCGGACGCCGAGCCGGATCCGGTGGATCCCTCGAACGTGTTCGCCGCGCGCGGCGTCGGGACGACCGTCCCCGCGGGGGGAGTGGACGTACGCACGGCAGCGGGCGGGGTGCTGTGCTCCGCACCGGTCGGCGCGGACGCGTACGGGTCGCTCAACGGGCCCTGATCGGCCGGGGAGCCGACGGGCAGGGCGCCGCTCGGATACGCCGCCGGTACGGAACCTTCCGGACCCTCCGCGCCGGTGGGCGCCGGTACGTACGACTCGCCCGGGGAGTCCTGTGCGCCCGTCGCGTACGCCGGTCCGGCGGCTGCGGCGGCCTGCGGAGCGGCACCTTCGGCGAGGCCCGGCGCGACGCCGGCCGAGGCCGACGGCTCCGGCGGCAGGGCGGTGTCCGGGGCCGGAGTGTGGAGCGGGGCGGCAGCGTCGGAGGCGGCGTACGACGGCAGTCCGCTGTCGGGGCCGGGCGTGCGGGGCGGGAGGGGGCTGTCCGAAGCCGTCGGGTGCGACGGCTGCACGGCGTCCGGGGCCGGGCTGTGGGCGGGAGCGGGGATCTCCGGCGCCGACGGGGTCGACGGCTGCGCGGCGTCCGGAGCGGACGTGCGGGGGGCGGAGGCGGCGTCCGGAGCCGACGGGTAGGACGGCAGGGCGGTGCCCGGGAACGGCGTGTGGAGGGCGGCGCTGTCCGGGGCCGACGGGTGCGACGGCTGCGCCGCGTCCGAGGTCGGCGCGGGGAGCGGGGCGGCGCTGTCCGGAGCCGACGGGTACGAAGGCGGGGCGGTGCTCGGGACCGATGGATGGGACGGGGCCTCAGCGCCCTGGGCCGACGGGTACGAAGGCGGGGCGGGGGTGCCTGCTGCCGGAACGTACGGTGCGGCCGCGGAGTCCGCGGTCAGCGCCGTAGGTGCGTCCGGGGTGCCCGCGTACGGCATGGACGGTGCCGGTGCCGGCGCGGTCGACGCCGTGCGCGGGGCCGGCGGGGCGATCCGCATCGTCGGAGGGGTCTCCAGGTCCGACGACGGCGGCCGGTGGGGCTCGAAACCACTGCCCTCGGGCAGGCCGGGGATCGCGGCGGCCGCCGGAGCCGCGCCCTGCGTGTACCAGGCCGGTGGGGTGTAGTCGATGGTGAACTCGCCCGTCAGCTCGGGCTCCGCGTCGGACTGATCGTCCGTCGGGACGTCCCACGTCCCGCCGCGCCTCTCGTTCCGATCGCCGCTCACTGGTCCTCCTGATCTGTCGAACACTGGTCCGGCGTCCCACCGCGCCACGCCGGCGCCCAGCCTAATCGTGTCCCGTAGCCGGTATCCGCCCCTGTCTGCCCGTACCCGAGGTCGACCACGGGCCGGGAGCCGCCTCCATCCTGCCCATACGGCCGGGCCCCCGGCCAATCCCCGCCTCCCCGACCTGCCGCACCGCCACGTCCTCCCGCGGGTCGGGCGGGTCTGTCGGCCGCGGGCTGCGCGTTGAGGGCCGCCGGCGCGTGCGGGTCGTCCCACCCACCCGTGCCCGCTCTGCGGGTCCCCAACCGTCCGTGCCGCGTGGTGCGGGTGGGGCGGCCCTGCGGGGGGTGAAGTCCCCTACCCGCCCTTCGCCCGTTCCCCGGGCTCTGCCCGGACCCGGTCCTCAAACGCCGGACGGGCTGGATACATCCAGCCTCGCCGGCGTTTGAGGCGCGGGGTCCGGGGCGGAGCCCCAGGGAGTCCGGGCGCAGCCCGGGGAACGGTGGAAGGGCGGGTAGGGGACTCGCCCCCGCAGGGCTCCGCAGCCCCGGCCCCGCGGGGCTCCATGCGGCGGCTACGCCCCCCGTCAGCTCCGGATGCCGTCGCCGCACCATCGCCGGGTGCGGCCCCACCCCTTCAGCCCGGTTCCCAACCTGCCGGTTCCGGTCCGCTCGTCACGGCCGCTGCTGTCCCGGACGGCCGCTGCGGTCCGCCAAGCCTCCGGCCCACGGACCGCCGGCCCACGGAAGCCCCGAATGCCCCGCACGTACAGACCCGCGCTACGCCCCCACGAACCGGTACCTCTCGAGTGTCCACCCCGCGACCCCGGGTCCCCCGTGAGGCTGAACCTCGCGGCACCCCGAGCCCCTCCGCCCCGCCAGGGCAACGCAAGGCCCCCGCTCAGTCGATGCGCCGTGCCGGACCCAGCAGGCCCGTCTCCCCGTCCGTCGGCTGCGTCATCACGAACTGCCGGTCCCGCTCGGTGCACCACAGCGTGACCCCGTCGCCCAGCGTCGGCAGCGATTCCACCGCCGCCGCGGGCAGCCGCATCAGGCGGCCGAGCTGCTCCGCCTCGTCCGGGGAGACGCGCTGGATGCCGATCAGGGAGGCGTTGCCCACCAGCCGGGGGGCTGCCGGGCTCAGGTACGGGAGCAAGGTCAGGACCGACTGCCAGGGCCCCGCCGCCACCCGGCCCCGCGGCGGTCGCATGCCGCAGTCGCGGATGACCAGCACCGGACTGCCCGCCGACGCGCCCTGCGGCGGCACCCGGCCCACGTCGTGCAGGGTGACGCACTGCTGGCCGCCGCCCGCGGCCTGCGCCAGGCCGGACCACACCTGGCCGCGCCCGGTCTCCACCGTCACCCGCGCGCCCGTGGCGGCCGCCCGCAGGGCAAGGACCTGCGCCGTCCACAGGCCGCCGATCAGCGTGACCTCGTACGGTGTCGGCCGGTTGACGCCGAGGACCGCCGGGCGGCCCGCCGAGTCCACGCCGATGACGACCCCGTCGTCCCCGACCGGCAGTGCGAGTGCGTCCAGCTCCGCCGCCTGGACCACGTGCCGCTCCCGGCGCGGGCCGACCAGCCCGAAGCCGCCCCGCAGCGAGCCCGTTCTCGTGCCCGTGTCCGTTCCCGAGCCCGACCGAGAGTTCCTCATCGTGCTCCTCCCAGCGGCAGCGACGCCAGCAGCCCCGGCACCTGCTCCCGGTCCAGCCGCACCAGCCCGGCCTTGATTCCCCGAGCCGTCTGTTCCAGTCCGCGCCGTGCGGTGACGAGCTCCTCGTCGCTGCGCCCGGTGACCCGTACGTGCCCGGTCAGCGTCACCTCGTGCCGCGCGGCCGGAGTCATCGTCAGGCTGAAGTTCGTCGCCAGAGCCGGCAGCGAGGTCAACAGCGCGACGAACTGCGGCAGTCCGGCCCCGCTCCCGCCCAACTGGGGCCAGCGGCTGATCCAGTACGTGGTGTGCCGCCGGTCGTCGCAGCGCCAGGTCCGTGAAGTCTCCTCGGTGCGCCGCCCCGTGGCCGCCGACCGTCCCGCCTGGGTGATCGCCATCGGGTTCGCACACGAGGAGGTCGCCAGCGCGCCCGTCAGCTCCTGCTCCGTGAGGACCGTCGCACGGAACCCGGCCCCCGCGAGCCTGCTCGCCAACTGGTCCGCGACCCGCACCAGACACCGCTGCGCCCCCGGCAGCCCGCCCCCGCGCGCGGTGACCGCGTCGGGGCACAGCTCCGGATCCAGCTTGAGCGCGATCCACGTGAGGCGCACCGCGGGGCTCCCGGTCAGGGCCTGGAGCGGGGCGTAGTTGCGCGCGGCCATCGACTGGGCCGGCAGGTGCGGCGCCGGCGCCGGCTGGGTGTGCTGCACGAGCTGCGCCGACTCCAGCCGGATGCCGTCCACTTCGAGGACGTCCCGTACGAGGGCCAGCGGCAGCGGCCGCGCCGCCCGGTCGGGCCGCAGCGCGGTGGCGTCCATGTCGACCTGGACCACCGCGGTCAGGAAGGTGCCGTCGCCGACCATTCCGACGGGCCGCCGGTCACGGTCCCGCTCCCGCTCGCTGAACGTGAGCGTTCGCAATGCCGAATCGGCCTCGACGAGGGGAGCCAGCCCGGGCTCGGTGCCGGCCGGCACGGCGGTGGCGGCGGCCCGGCGGCGGCGAGCGCGCAGTGCCAGTGCGCCGCCGATCCACTCGGGCAGCGAGCGCCGGTGCCTGCGCACGACCGCGAGCAGGACGAGGATCAGGGCGAACGCACCGGCCGGCGCCAGCAGGAGCGGCTCCACCACCCAGGCGGCCAACAGGGCCGCCGCGGCGACCTGGAGGAGTACGAGCTGTTGCAATCGGAACGGTCCAAAACGGCCCGGCCCGGACTTCGGATGCGGCGTCACTCCGGCGCGCTCGGGTGCGGGCGCCCCGGTCCGCGGCCTCACGGCAGTGGCCATCACTCGCGCACCTCATCTTTCCGGGGTTCGTACCCCTGAGCCCCGGCAGCACGCGCGACAGCCGGCCGCTCGCCCCCGGAATCTCCCCAATCCGCCCCAACACCCCTGATTCCCCCGGCCCGGAAGGCGTGGAGCGGCTGCCTCAGCCTACCCGGCCCCCACCCACCCTCCGTCAAGAGGCATAGTAGGTGGCCGGTCGGACAATAGAGGCCCGGAGACCGTACCCACCGACCGGGCCGTACGGGGAGAATCAGGCGGCCATGGCCTCACGACGTGACGAGCTCAACGCGTACACCTTTGCGAAGCGACGCACGGTGGCCGCGTTCCTTCAGCCTTCCGCGAGCGGGTCCGAGGAAGGCGCTCCGAGACCGCTGCGCGCCGTCCTGCCCAGTGTCATCACCGCGGCGCTCGTCCTCGCGGCCTTCGGCGCGTGGGGGATGTTCAAGCCGACGGCCCCCAAGGGGTGGGACACCCCCGGCGACCACGTCATCGTTGGCAAGGACTCGACGACCCGCTACGTCGTCCTGACCACCAAGGTCGACGGCAAGGACCAGACCCGCCTGCACCCGGTGCTCAACCTCGCCTCCGCACGGCTGTTGCTCGACCCGAACAAGGCCAAGGTCGTCCAGGTCGCGGACAAGGTGCTGGACGCGGGCAAGATCCCGCGCGGCCCCATCATCGGCATCCCGTACGCCCCCGACCGGCTGCCCGCTCCGGCGGATGCGGGCAAGGCCAAGCGCTGGGCGGTCTGCCAGCAGCCCGGCGGCAACGGCAAGGGCGTGCAGACGGCCGCCTTCGTCCTGGCCGACCGCGAGGCGAAGCTGATGGACGACGGGCGCCGGCTCTCCGAAACCCAGGCCCTGTACGTCCAGAGCACCGGCCCGGGCAGGGCCCGCTACCTCGTCGACTCGGCGGGCTCGAAGTACAAGTTCCCCGAGGGCACCTCGGACGCGCGCACGATGACCAACGCGCTCGTCGGCGGCAGCGCCGTCCCGCAGCCGGTCACCGAGGAGTGGCTGGCCACCCTCCGCTCCGGCGACGACCTGGCCTTCCCCGAGCTGCCGGGCGGCAAGGCAGGGGCGGCCGCCGGGGTCAAGGGGCTGGCCAGCAAGGACGACAAGGTCGGCATGGTCCTGAAGGCCGTGACCGGTTCCGGTACGCAGCACTACGTGGTGCTGCCCGGCAAGGTCGTCCTCGTGTCCGACTTCACCGCCTGGCTGATGATCTCCTCGCCCGCGACCGACCGGCTCGACATGCACGGCAAGGCCCACGAGGTGGACCTCCAGTCCATCAACCCGGACCGCACCCCCTTCAAGGGCGGCACGAAGTGGCCGCAGAAGAAGATCGACCGGATCAACGAGGTCCGCGGCGGCGCCTCCACCACCGGTGCGGGCGGCCGCCGCGACACCGTCTGCAGCGTGTTGCGCTCGGTCGACGCCCAGGGCGGCCAGACCCTGAGCACCTGGGCCGGGACCGGATTCCCCGTCGACATCACCGCGAGCGGCACGAGCGCCTACGTCACCCCCGGCACCGGCCTGCTCTACACCCAGACGCAGGGCCGCCAGACCACCGCGGGCGGCGCGCTCTTCCTGGTCACCGACACCGGCCTGCGGTACGCCGTCCAGGCCAATGGCGACAGCGACGCGGACCAGCCCTCACCCGGAGCGAGCCCGAGCACCGGCCAGAGCGGGAGCACCGGCCAGAGCGGGCCGGTCACCTCCGACGGCCGCCCCGCGCCGAGTCAGGCCCAGGCCCGGCTCGGATACGAGAAGGTGGTTCCGGTGACGGTGCCCATCGCATGGTCGGAGTTCCTCTCCAAGGGGCCCCGCCTCGACAGCAACTCGGCTCGCCAGCCCCAGGGTTCGTAATGCGGAGCGCAACGGGTAAGCCCGCCCTCGCCGCCCTGCTGGCGGCCGCCGCCCTCACACTGGGCGCGGCGCCGCAGCCCTCGTACCCGCAGCCCTCGTACCCGCAGTCCTCGTACCCGCGGTCCTCGGCCCCCCAGCCCTCATACGCGCTGCGCCTCGCGGGCGCCGGCGAGTGCACCTTCCCGATGAAGAAGCAGATAGAGGACCGCCCCTGGGCGCTCCAGCGGCTGCTGCTCGACGAGCTCTGGGCGGATACGAAGGGCCGCTCCAAGGACGGCAAGAGCGTCCGCGTGGCCGTCATCGACACCGGCGTGGACCGGGTCAACCCGCAGCTCAGCGACGCCCTCGACATCGGGGCCGGCCGCGACTTCCTCGACGCCAAGGGCGACGGCACCGGGGACACCGTCGGGCACGGCACCAAGGTCGCCGGCCTGATCGCGGCCCGTCCGAAGTCCGGTACCGGCTTCGTCGGGCTCGCCCCCGAGGCCACGATCATCCCCATCCGGCAGAACGACGGGCAGGGCAACGGCAACGCCGAGACCCTGAGCGAGGCCATCACGCACGCGGTGGCCAAGGGCGCCCAGATCATCAACATCTCGCAGGACACCGATGCGCCGATGACCCGGAGCTCCAAGCTCGGCCAGGCCGTCGAGAAGGCCGTGGAGGCCAACGTGGTCGTCGTCGCCTCGGCGGGCAACGACGGCCTGACCGGGAAGAAGCGCGCCACCTACCCTGCGGCCTTCCCCGGCGTCCTCGCCGTGGGCTCCTCGGACCGCAACAACGAGCGCGCCGCCTTCTCCCAGCCCGGCACCTTCGTCGGGATCGCGGCGCCCGGGGTCGACATGGTCTCCACCGTCCCCGGCTTCGGCCAGTGCGTGGACAACGGCACCAGCTTCTCCGCCCCCTACGTCGCCGGGGTCGCCGCCCTGCTGCGCGCCAAGCATCCCGAGTGGACCGCGCAGGAGGTGATCTGGCAGCTCCAGAACACCGCCGAGCGATCCGTCAACGGACACGACGACTTCGTGGGCTGGGGCGTGGTCGACCCGGTCCGCGCGCTCACCCAGTCCGCCGTGGGCGCCGAGCCCCCCAAGGCTCCGGTGGCGGACCCCGGACCGCCCCCCGCGGCGGCCCCGGAGGCGGCCGTGATGCACACGAGCGAGACGGCGCGCGAACGCGACGAGCGGCTCGGCACGTACGCGCTGGGCATCGGCGGCGTGCTCATCGCCGTGATCGCCGGGACCGCGACGGTGGTCCGGGATGCCCGGAACCGCAGGCGCCGTTTGCAGTGAACGGTCACGGTTCATCAACAGATCCCCA
Source organism: Streptomyces sp. NPDC059957 (assembly GCF_042730015.1). Classification (NCBI taxonomy): domain Bacteria; kingdom Bacillati; phylum Actinomycetota; class Actinomycetes; order Kitasatosporales; family Streptomycetaceae; genus Streptomyces; species Streptomyces sp. NPDC059957. Next base: position 136,486 of record NZ_JBHWMB010000012.1, read on the forward strand.
AGGGCTGTGTTGGGTCGGGCCGATCAACTGACTACAGTGTTCGGAGGCTTCACGACTGTGATCGGGGATTGTGCGTGAAGCGGAGGGGGATCCGGGGGCGCGTGGCTGAAAACCGCCCTCTCGCAATACCGCTCCGCCGCGCGATCCGCCGGTTCTGTCTGGCGAATTGAGAGATGAGGAGCTTCGGATGACCAACAATTTCGGACTCGCTGATGACCCGGTAAAGCAGGCACTGAACAAGATTTCGGAGACCGCCGACAGCGTCACGCGGCAGTCCCGGGAGCTGGCGGACATCCTCGCCACCGTCAGCGCGGGCTGGACCGGTGTGGGTGCGTCGGGGTTCACCTCCGCGCAGACGGTCGTCAACGAGGACCACGACGAGATCCGCCGGCTGCTCGGCGTCCTGCACAACGCGGTCGGTCAGACCAAGAACCTGAGCAACGCGCAGGACGACGACGTGGTCACGGCGTTCCAGACGGTCAAGGCCGGCAGCGGCGGGGGCAACACCTCGGCCCTGAACGGGATCTGACCCGCTTCCCCACCCACCTGCACAGACCCGTGCGAAGGAGACGAGCATGACCGCGAACAACGGGCACACCAAGGTCCAGTACGAGAGCGTCCAGGTGATGGCGGACCGCATCCGCATCGTCTCGGACAACATCAAGAAGGACCTCGACGAGATGGGTGCGGCCCTGACGGTCGTCACCGACACCTGGGACGGCGAGGCGCACGCCCAGTACGTCGAGCTGCAGCGCAAGTACAACGCCAAGGCCGACCACATGCGCGCCCAGCTGCGCCTCGTCGCGGACCTCATCGAGCGCGGCAAGAACGACTACCGCGCCACCGACGTGAAGGCCTCGCGCCTGTTCACCGAGGCCTACTGAGCCGGACGAAGTGCCACGAGGCACGTGACATGAGGAAGGGGCGCGCCCGCACCGGGCGCGCCCCTTCCTCTGTCCGCGGAGACCGTACGACCTAGGCCGGACCCCGGTCGAGATCGAACTCCCCGTCCCTGGCGCCGAGTACGAACGCCTCCCACTCGGCCGCGGTGTAGCGCAGCACCGTGTCCCGGTCCAGCGAGGACCGCATCGCCACCGCCCCCTCGGGCAGCCGGGCGATCTCGACCCGCTCCTCGTCGGGAGAGGTGCCGGGCGGACCCTCCCACTCGACGCCGCTGATGTCGAGCCCGTACAGCTCGTCCTTCTCCTGCTGAGTGCCCATGCGCGGCCTCTCCTTCGGTGGTGCGATCCCTGCCGATTATCGACGCCGGCCGGCCGGGCGCGGGAGGCTTTCCGGAACCCTCCCGGAACTCCCCTCCTGGACCCCCCCGGAACCCTCCCGGGCCCCGGCCTCCGCGCACCCGCCGGCGCCCCGCCCTACAGCCCCGGCATCCGCCCGATCTGGATCAGCGAGGTCCCGCGCTTGCGCGAGACGAAGGAGGCCCGGCCCGGGGGCATGGGGCGCGGCCGGGCGTTGCCGACCAGATCGCCCTCGGACGGATCGCCGGACAGTACGACGCCCTGCGCGCCCAGCTCCTTGATCCGCTGCATGAACGGCTCGTACAGCGAGCGCGAGGCCCCCGCCGAGCTGCGCGCGATGATGAAGCGCACGCCCGTGTCCCGGGCGAACGGCAGGAACTCCACCAGCTGCGCCAGCGGATTGCCCTGACTCGTGGCCACCAGGTCGAAGTCGTCGATGATGATGAACACGTCCGGGCCCGTCCACCAGCTGCGGTCGCGCAACTGCTGCGGAGTGACGTCCTGCGGCGGCTGACGGCGGGCGAACACCCCGGCCAGCGCCTCCATGTGCATCTGCAGGGAGCTCGCCATCGGCGCGTACTCCAGCAGGTGCTCCTCGGGCAGCGCGCCGAGCAGGCCGCGCCGGTAGTCGCCGACCACCAGCCGTGCCCGGTCCGGGCCGTAGCGCTCCGCGATCCGCTGCGAGATGAGCCGCAGCAGGTTGGTCTTGCCCGACTCGCTCTCGCCGAACACCAGCAGGAAGGGGTCGGTCTCGAAGTCGACGAACACCGGCTCCAGCTCGGTCTCGTCGATGCCGATCGCGATCCCGCGCTCCGGGTACTCCCCGCCCTTGGGGAGCTGTTCCGCGTGGAGCAGCCGCGGCAGCAGCCGTACGCCGGGGGCCGCCTGGCCCGTCCAGTTCTGCTTCACGGCGTCCACGAAGGCGGCCGTGGCCTCCGAGAGGTCGTCCGCCTCGTGCGAACCGTCGACCCGCGGCAGCGCGCCCAGGAAGTGCAGCTTCTCCGCGACCTGGCCGCGTCCCGGCATCCCCGTCGGGACGTTCGCCGCGACCTTGCGGTCGAACTCGGAGTCCATGACATCGCCGAGGCGCAGCTCCAGCCGGCTGAGGATCTGGTCCTTCAGCGCGGCCCGGACCTCCATGTACCGGGCGACCGTGATCACCACGTGGATGCCGTATCCCAGTCCGCGGGACGCGATGTCCGTGACGACCTGCTCCAGGGCCTCGTACTCGCCCCGGAAGCCGCCCCAGCCGTCGACGACCAGGAACACGTCGCCCCAGGCCTCCCCGGGCAGCTCGCCCGCGGCCCGCCGGCGCCGGTAGGTGCCGATCGAGTCGATGCCGTTCGCGCGGAAGAACTCCTCGCGCCGGCGCAGCACCCCGGCCACCTCCGCGACCGTGCGCCGCACCCGCTCCGGGTCCAGCCGCGACGCGATCCCGCCCACGTGCGGCAGCTCGGCCAGCGAGGACAGACCGCCGCCGCCGAAGTCCAGCCCGTAGAACTGCACCTCGCGCGGGGTGTGCGTCAGCGCGAACGAGGAGATCAGCGTCCGCATCAGCGTGGACTTGCCCGACTGCGGACCGCCGACCACCATCATGTGGCCCGCCGCACCCGAGAAGTCCCGGTACAGCACCTCGCGCCGCTGCTCGAACGGCTTGTCGATGAGCCCGAGCGGCACGACCAGCCCGCCCGGCCGCGTGTACCCGTCCGCGTGCAGCCCGCGCTCCGTACTCGGCGCCAGCGCCGGCAGCAGCTGGTCCAGCGGCGGAGCCTGGTCCAGCGGCGGCAGCCACACCTGGTGCGCCGGCACCCCCTGCCCCTCCAGCCGTCCCACGATCACGTCCAGCACCGTGTCCGCCAGCGCGTCGTCCCCGGCCCGCGCCTCCTGCTCCGCCCGCGCCGACAGGTACGCCGGGTCCGGAGCCGCGTACACCACCGGCACCGGCGCCGCCGTGAACAGCACGGGCCGCCGCTCGACCGGGAACAGCCCGACCGACAGGTCCGGCCCGCCCGAGCGGTAGGTCCCCGAGACGTACGCCGCCTTGAAGCGCGTCATCTCGTCCGTGCCGAACTTCAGGTAGCCCGAACCGGGCACCGACGGCAGGTGGTAGGCGTCCGGCACGCCGATCGCGGTCCGCGACTCCGCCGCCGAGAAGGTCCGCAGACCGATCCGGTACGACAGGTACGTGTCCAGCCCGCGCAGCTTGCCCTCCTCCAGCCGCTGCGAGGCCAGCAACAGGTGCACGCCCAGCGACCGGCCGATGCGGCCGATCTGGATGAACATGTCGATGAAGTCCGGCTTCGCGGTCAGCAGCTCGGAGAACTCGTCGATGACCAGCACCAGCGAGGCCAGCGGCTCCAGCGGAGCACCCGCCGCGCGGGCCTTCTCGTAGTCGTGGATGTTCGCGTAGTTGCCCGCCGAACGCAGCAGCTCCTGACGGCGCTGCAGCTCACCGCGGATCGAGTCGCCCATGCGGTCCACGAGCGTGAGGTCGTCCGCCAGGTTGGTGATGACCGCCGCGACGTGCGGCATCTGCCCCATCCCGGTGAAGGTCGCACCGCCCTTGAAGTCGGCGAGTACGAAGTTCAGCGTCTCCGAGGTGTGCGTGACGGCCAGCCCCAGCACCAGCGTGCGCAGCAGTTCCGACTTGCCCGAACCGGTCGCGCCCACGCACAGCCCGTGCGGGCCCATGCCCTCCTGCGCGGCCTCCTTCAGGTCCAGCATCACCGGGGAGCCGTCCTCGCCCACCCCGATCGGCACGCGCAGCCGCTCGCCGGCCGAGCGCGGCCGCCAGGTCCGGGCCACGTCCACGGCGGCCGCGTCGCCCAGGTTCAGCAGGTCGGTGAAGTCCAGATTGGCCAGCAGCGGCTCGTCCTCGTCCCCGCCGCCCGTCCGCAGCGGCGCCAGCTGCCGGGCCAGCGCCTCGGCCGCCGTCAGCGACAGGGTGTCCGGCAGACCCTCGTAGGCGAAGCCCGCACCCGACTCCAGCCGCAGCCGGCCCGGCCGCACCACGACCGACAGCCCGCCGCGCGCCTCGTCCAGTTCGCCCGCCACCACCTCGACGACGGTGACTCCCTGCAGACCCTCGGCCGCGGCGAACACCGAGTCCGGCGGCACCAGACCGCCACGGGAACCCGAGTCCAGTACGAGGACCACGTGCGGCTGGTCCAGCACCGGGGAGCCCTCCCGGCTGAACCGGGGCCGCCCCTCCAGCCGGGAACCGAGCATCCCCTCCAGCTCGGCGAGGTCGTCGCCGAACAGCCGCTTCGTGCCGGCCCCGTCGATCTGACCCGGAACCTGGGTGTGCGGCAGCCACTTCACCCAGTCCCACTCCGCCACCGCGCCCGGCGCCGCCACGACGGCCACCATCAGGTCCTCGGGGGAGTGCAGCGTCGCCAGCTGCGCCACCAGCGCCCGCGCGGTGCCCCGCGCCGACTCCGGCTCACCGGAGACCGTCACGTGGTAGAACGCCCGCAACGACACCGCCATCGGCAGCCCGTCCAGCGAGGAATGCACCCGCAGGAACCGCTGCATGGCGCCGGCCGCCAGCGGCTCCAGCTCGTCCACCGGCGCCGTGTCCGGAGCCACCAGCGGGGTCGCCAGACGCTGCGCGCCCAGCCCCAGCCGGGCCTGCCCGAAGTCCGCGTCGCCGACCCGCCGCTCCCACAGGCGCGAGCCCTCGGCCACCACCGACCACAACTGCTCCGGAGCCGGGTGCAGATACAGCTGCGCGTCCCGCTGGGCCCGCGCGGTCCTCCGTACCTGACGGCGGGTTTGAGCCAGGTACTTGAGGTAGTCCCGCCGGATATCGGCCATCTGCCCCTGTGTACCGCGCCGGTGCCGCATCAACTGGGCCACCAGCATGCCCACCGTGGAGACCATCATCAGCACGCCCATGATGCGCATGAACGGCGCGGCACCCGGCATGAAGAAGAAGACGGCGGACGAGCCCATCCCGAGCATCGGGAGGAGCTGCATCAGCACGCCCTCCTGCTGCCCCCGGGGAAGTTCCGGCGGTGCCTCCAGCCGCAGTTCGTCCGAAGGGACTTCGGGCGGCAGAGACCGGGGCGGACGTTTGACGACGATCTGGCTCACCGGAGCATCAATCCCTCGAAAACAGACGGGACGTCGCAACCGGCGCCCTCAAGTCCCGGGCGCGAAGGGGGTCTCCTCCGCAGAGAGGTGATCCTACTTGCCGACTGTCATCGACACTCCCGGTAGGGTGGCGCGCGCAGCATGCGCATCCGCGAATCGGCTGCGCACCGGCGGGCGGACCACCACCACCGGCGCACCCACACACACCAACGCACACATCCACCGGGGGGCATCAGGTGAACACCGCCGAGGCGACCGGCTTCCGCAGGGTCACCGTCGTGGCTCCCGACAGCCGCATAGACGTCGCTCTCCCCGAGGACATCGCCGTCGCCGACATCTACCCCGAGCTGCTGCGCCTCACCGGCCAGACCCAGCCCGTCGGCGCACCCACCGGCTTCCACCTGGTCCTGCGCTCCGGCACCGTCCTCGACGGCGCCCGCACCCTCGCGGCCCAGCAGGTCCTCGACGGCGAAGTACTGAGCCTGCGCCCCTTCGCGGAGTCCCTGCCGCCCGCCGTCTTCGACGACGTCTCCGACGCCGTCGCCGCCGCCGTGGTGCGCGACCGCCACCGCTGGAGCGACGACATGCTGCGCGGCGCGGGCCTGACCGGAGCCGCCGTCCTCTTCGTCCTCCTCGGCTTCGTCCTCTGGTACGCCGACCCCGTCCTGCACGACATGCACGGACTGCCCGGCATCATCGCCGGCTCCGTCGGCCTGCTCCTCACCGCCGCCGCGGGCGTCCGCGCCCGGGTCTACCGCGACCGCGGCTCCGCCGTCGCCCTCGGCCTCGCCGCCGTACCGCACCTGCTGATCGCCGGCTCCGGCATCATCGCCCCCGCCACGGGGGAGGGCCCCGGCCGGCTCCAGTTCCTCCTCGGCTGCGTCTGCGTGCTCGTGGCCTCCGTCGCCCTCGTCGCCCTCACCCCGGACGGCGACGCCCCCTTCGTCGCGACCACCTTCCTCGCCGCCACCGGGACCCTGGCCACCTTCGCCGCCATCACCGCCGATGCCGGCGCGACCTCCGCGGCGGCCGTCTGCGCCCCCGCCGCGATCGGACTCGTCGCCTTCCTGCCCGGCCTCTCCGCCCGCTTCGCCCGGCTCCCCATCGGCTACGCCGCCCCGCAGAGCGCCACCGCCGAGTACGAGAGCCCGGACCGCTACGAGAGCGACCCCTACAACGAGCACGGGGAGCGCCCCGCCGAGGGACACGACTCCGGAGCCCCGCTCGACGCCGAGGCCATCGCCGCCCAGGCCCGCCGCGGCCACGAGATGCTCCTCGGCCTCGTCGGCGGCTGCGCGGCCGTCGCCGTCGGCTCCGCCGCCGTCCTCGGCTTCTCGGACAACACCTGGGCCCGGCTCCTGGCCCTGGCCACCGGGCTCGCCATGCTGCTGCGCGCCCGGCTCTTCCGCTACACCTCCCAGGTCGCCTGCACCCTCGTGGCCGGCTTCGCCGCCCTCGGCCTGCTCGTCCTGGGCCTCGCCATGCACCCGCCGGCCGCCCTGCTCAAGGACCTCGTCCTCTACGGGGACCACAGCGGCCTGGAGATCCGTACGCTCTGGCTCTCCGCCGCCGTCGCCGCCGGAGCGGCCCTCCTCGCCGGAATTGCATTGGTCATTCCCCGCAAGGGTCTGTCACCCTTCTGGGGGCGGCTGCTCGACCTCACCGAGGCGGCGGTCCTGCTCAGCCTGGTCCCGCTGACCCTGGCCGTGCTCGACGTCTACTCCAAGGCCCGGGCTCTCACCAGCTGAGACGAGCGCCTGCGGCAGCCTGGTACGCTGTGTGACGGCCGCTTGTGTACGCGCCCCCGGAATCCTCCGGAGGCTGCGCTCAGCGGACCCCGCCTCCCGAGTTACGGAAGATCCCCAGAGAATTCGACCTGGGGCACTCGGTGGCTATGCAGACCTATTACAAGGAGTACGCGTGCCGCTCGACGCCGCAGTCAAGAAGCAGCTCATCGCAGAGTTTGGTGCCAAGGAGGGCGACACCGGCTCCCCCGAGGTCCAGGTCGCGATGCTGTCCCGCCGCATCTCGGACCTGACCGAGCACCTGAAGGCCCACAAGCACGACCACCACTCCCGTCGTGGTCTGCTGATCCTGGTCGGCCAGCGTCGCCGCCTGCTGCAGTACCTGGCCAAGAAGGACATCCAGCGCTTCCGTACGCTGGTCGAGCGCCTCGGCATCCGCCGCGGTGCGGCCGGCGCCAAGTAAAGACGCTGTGAAGGGAGCGGTTCCCACATTGAGTGGGCCGCTCCCTTTGCTGTACGTGCGCGAGGTACCGGACGCTTTGTAGTCTGGAAGCGTCCGCGTCGCGAGACGCGCACAACTGAAGAGGAGGAGCGCCCTCCCTACGCCGCCGGTCCTCGGTAGTGGCATCCGGAAAGCCCGTACGGGGCTTCGCCCGGCTGCTTCGATCGAAGACCGGCCCGCACGCAAGGAGCGCTTCTCCGCAACCGTCCACCACCACACGGGTGGCGGACGGAGACGACGAAAATGGAGAAAACGCTAGTGGAGAACGAGACCCACTACGCCGAGGCCGTCATTGACAACGGTTCCTTCGGCACCCGCACCATCCGCTTCGAGACGGGCCGTCTGGCCCGCCAGGCCGCCGGCTCCGCCGTTGCCTACCTGGACGACGACACGATGGTGCTTTCCGCCACCACCGCGTCGAAGAAGCCCAAGGACCAGCTCGACTTCTTCCCCCTGACGGTGGACGTCGAGGAGCGGCAGTACGCGGCCGGCAAGATCCCCGGCTCCTTCTTCCGCCGCGAGGGCCGTCCCTCCGAGGACGCGATCCTCACCTGTCGCCTGATCGACCGCCCGCTGCGCCCGTCCTTCAAGAAGGGCCTGCGCAACGAGATCCAGGTCGTCGCGACGATCATGGCGCTCAACCCCGACCACCTGTACGACGTCGTGGCGATCAACGCCGCCTCCGCGTCCACGCAGCTGGCCGGCCTGCCCTTCTCCGGCCCGATCGGCGGCGTCCGCGTCGCGCTGATCCGCGGCCAGTGGGTTGCCTTCCCGACGCACACCGAGCTCGAGGACGCCGTCTTCGACATGGTCGTCGCGGGCCGCGTGCTCGAGGACGGCGACGTCGCGATCATGATGGTCGAGGCCGAGGCCACCGAGAAGACCATCGCCCTGGTCAAGGGCGGCGCCGAGGCGCCGACCGAGGAGGTCGTGGCCGCCGGCCTCGACGCCTCGAAGCCCTTCATCAAGGTCCTCTGCAAGGCCCAGGCCGACCTGGCCGCCAAGGCCGCCAAGCCCGAGGGCGAGTTCCCGGTCTTCCTGGACTACCAGGACGACGTCTACGAGGCCCTCTCGGCCGCGGTGAAGGGCGAGCTCTCCCAGGCGCTGACCATCGCGGGCAAGCAGGACCGCGAGGCCGAGCTGGACCGCGTCAAGGAGATCGCCGCCGAGAAGCTCCTCCCGGCCTTCGAAGGCCGCGAGAAGGAGATCTCCGCCGCGTACCGCAGCCTGACCAAGGCTCTGGTCCGCGAGCGCGTCATCAAGGACAAGGTCCGCATCGACGGCCGCGGGATCACGGACATCCGTACCCTCGCCGCCGAGGTCGAGGCCATCCCGCGCGTGCACGGCTCGGCGCTGTTCGAGCGTGGCGAGACCCAGATCCTGGGCGTCACCACCCTGAACATGCTCCGCATGGAGCAGCAGCTGGACACCCTCTCCCCGGTGACCCGCAAGCGCTACATGCACAACTACAACTTCCCGCCGTACTCGGTCGGCGAGACCGGCCGCGTCGGTTCGCCGAAGCGCCGCGAGATCGGCCACGGCGCGCTCGCCGAGCGCGCGATCGTGCCGGTCCTCCCGACGCGCGAGGAGTTCCCCTACGCGATCCGCCAGGTGTCCGAGGCTCTCGGCTCCAACGGCTCGACGTCCATGGGCTCGGTCTGCGCCTCCACCATGTCGCTGCTGAACGCCGGTGTGCCCCTCAAGGCCCCCGTCGCCGGTATCGCCATGGGCCTGATCTCGCAGGAGATCGACGGCAAGACCCACTACGTCGCCCTCACCGACATCCTCGGTGCGGAGGACGCGTTCGGCGACATGGACTTCAAGGTCGCCGGCACCAAGGAGTTCGTCACCGCGCTCCAGCTGGACACCAAGCTCGACGGCATCCCGGCCTCGGTTCTGGCCGCCGCCCTCAAGCAGGCCCGCGACGCCCGCCTCCACATCCTCGACGTGATGATGGAAGCGATCGACACGCCGGACGCCATGTCCCCGTTCGCCCCCCGGATCATCACCGTCAAGATCCCGGTGGACAAGATCGGTGAGGTCATCGGCCCCAAGGGCAAGATGATCAACCAGATCCAGGAGGACACCGGCGCCGAGATCACGATCGAGGACGACGGCACCATCTACATCGGTGCCGCCGACGGTCCGGCCGCCGAGGCCGCCCGCGCCACGATCAACCAGATCGCCAACCCGACCATGCCGGAGGTCGGCGAGCGGTACCTGGGTACGGTCGTCAAGACCACCACCTTCGGTGCCTTCGTCTCCCTCATGCCCGGCAAGGACGGCCTGCTGCACATCTCGCAGATCCGCAAGCTCGCCGGTGGTAAGCGCGTGGAGAACGTCGAGGACGTGCTCGCGGTCGGCACCAAGGTCCAGGTCGAGATCGCCGAGATCGACTCCCGCGGCAAGCTCTCCCTGGTCCCCGTGATCGACGGCGAGGCCGCCGGTGACGACGCTGACAAGGACGACTCCGACAAGTGACGTCGCGTAGTTCCCGTGTGACGGCCCGCCCCTCTTCGGAGGGGCGGGCCGTCGCCCGTACCCAAACACTGCTCAAGGGCGCGAACGGCATCGGCACCGTCCGCCGCACGGTCCTCCCCGGCGGACTGCGCGTGGTCACCGAGACGCTCCCGTCCGTCCGCTCCGCCACCTTCGGGATCTGGGCGCACGTCGGCTCCCGGGACGAGACGCCTTCGCTGAACGGCGCCACGCACTACCTGGAGCACCTCCTCTTCAAGGGCACCGAGAAGCGCAGTGCCCTCGACATCTCCTCCGCGATCGACGCGGTCGGCGGAGAGATGAACGCCTTCACGGCGAAGGAGTACACCTGCTATTACGCGCGGGTGCTCGACACCGACCTGCCGCTGGCCATCGACGTCGTGTGCGACATGCTCACCGGCTCGCTGATCCTCGAATCCGACGTCGACGCCGAGCGCGGAGTCATCCTCGAAGAGATCGCGATGACCGAGGACGACCCGGGCGACATGGTCCACGACCTGTTCGCCCAGACCATGTACGGGGACACCCCGCTCGGGCGCCCCGTCCTCGGCACCGTCGACACGATCAACGCGCTCACCGCCGACCGGATCCGCCGCTTCTACAAGAAGCACTACGACCCCACCCACCTGGTCGTGGCGGCCGCGGGCAACGTCGACCACAACAAGGTCGTGCGCCAGGTCCGCGCGGCCTTCGAGAAGGCCGGCGCCCTGACCCGCACCGACGCCGAACCGGTCGGTCCGCGCTCCGGCACCAAGCGGATCCGCACCTCCGGCCGCGTCGAGCTGGTCAACCGCAAGACCGAGCAGGCCCACGTGGTCCTCGGCATGCCGGCCCTGGCCCGCACCGACGAGCGCCGCTGGGCGCTCGGCGTACTGAACACCGCGCTCGGCGGCGGCATGTCCTCCCGCCTCTTCCAGGAGGTCCGGGAGAAGCGCGGCCTCGCCTACAGCGTGTACTCGTACACCTCGGGCTTCGCCGACACCGGCCTCTTCGGCGTCTACGCCGGCTGCCGCCCCAACCAGGTCCACGACGTACTGCGGATCTGCCGGGACGAGCTGGACAAGGTCGCCTCCGACGGGATCACCGACGAGGAGATCCGCCGGGCCGTCGGCCAGCTGTCCGGCTCCACCGTCCTCGGCCTGGAGGACACCGGCGCGATCATGAACCGCATCGGCAAGAGCGAGCTGTGCTGGGGCGACCAGATGTCGGTCGACGACCTGCTGGCCCGGATCGCGGCCGTCACCCCGGACGAGGTGCGCTCGGTCGCGCAGGACGTCCTGGCGCAGCGGCCCTCGCTCGCGGTGATCGGCCCGCTGAAGGAGAAGCAGGCGGCCCGTCTCGACGAGGCCGTCGCCTAGCCAGGCCCCTCTCAGGAGCACGTCGCCCGGGCCCCGGGACAGGGCCCGGGCCCGTACGCACTTTAAGGAATGACATGAGCAAGCTGCGCGTGGCAGTTCTCGGCGCCCAGGGCCGCATCGGCTCCGAGGCGGTCAAGGCCGTCGAGGCCGCCGAGGACATGGAACTGGTGGCCGCCCTCGGCCGCGGAGACAAGCTGGAGACGCTGGCCGAAGCCGGCGCCCAGGTCGCGGTCGAGCTGACCACCCCCGCCTCGGTGATGGAGAACCTGGAGTTCCTCGTCCGCCACGGCATCCACGGAGTGGTCGGCACCACCGGCTGGACCGAGGACCGCCTCGGCCGGCTGAACACCTGGCTCGCCGCTTCCCCGGCGACCGGTGTGCTCATCGCCCCGAACTTCTCCATCGGCGCGGTCCTCACGATGAAGTTCGCCGCGCAGGCCGCGCGCTACTTCGAGTCCGTCGAGGTCGTCGAACTGCACCACCCGAACAAGGTCGACGCCCCCTCCGGCACGGCGACCCGTACGGCGCAGCTCATCGCGGCCGCCCGCGCGCAGGCGGGCCTCGGCGCGCAGCCCGACGCCACCGCCACCGCGCTCGACGGCGCGCGCGGCGCGGACGTCGACGGCGTCCCGGTGCACGCGATCCGCCTCCGCGGGCTGCTGGCCCACCAGGAGGTGCTCCTCGGCGGCGAGGGCGAGACCCTGACGATCCGTCACGACTCCCTGCACCACAGCAGCTTCATGCCGGGCATCCTGCTCGGCGTGCGCCGCGTGACGCAGACTCCGGGCCTCACCTTCGGCCTGGAAAACTTCCTCGAACTCGGCTGACGAGCAGGCGGCGGCACCCATGCGCGCGAAGATCCTCTACTTCATCACGGCCGCGGTCCTGGTCGTGTACTTCGTCCTGGTCGGCAGCAGGGGCCTGATGCTGATCCGGCACGGGACCTGGCTCACCGTCACCTTCGGGGTGGCGGTGCTGATCCTGCCGGTCATCGGCGTCTGGTTCCTCTGGAAGAACACCCGGTTCGTCACCAGGGCCAACCAGCTCGGAGCCGAGCTGGAGGCCGAGGGCGGACTGCCCGTGGACGAGCTGGAGCGGGACAAGTACGGCCGGATCCTGCGGGACTCGGCCGACGAGGTCTTCGCGCGCCGCAAGGCCGAGACGGAGGACGCGCCGGGGGACTGGCGCAGCTGGTTCCGCCTCGCCATCGCCTACCACGACGCCCGCGACACCCCGCGGGCCCGCAAGGCCATGCAGCGGGCCATCTCCCTGCACGACGGAAAGCCCGTACAAGCCTGAGCCTGTACGGGCTTCCCGTGCGCGTGGCGCCCGCTCAGGGGCGCGCGTGCGGGTCTTCTCAGGCCGGTACGGCCCGGTACTCGTCGGCCCAGGCCCCGACCGAGTCGGCGGCCCGGTCGAAGGCTTCGGTCCGCGACAGGAAATCGGGGCTGTGGTCGGTCAGCAGCACCGGCAGCTCGGAGCCGCCGCGCGCCGCCACGGTCAGGGCCTGGCCCTGCACGGTCCTCGGCAGCCCGAGCCAGCGCACGGGCTGCTGCACCGTGCGGACCTCGCCGACCTGGTTCCAGGGGATCGAGCGGGTGATGAAGAACCCCACCACGCGCAGCCCCTTGGGGCTCACCCAGACGCCCGTGCGCAGCAGCCGCAGGGCGGAGCCGACCACGGCGAGCGAGGCGAGCAGACCGCCCAGGGCGCCCGTCCAGGTACCGGCGGCCACGATGATCACCGTGGCGAACAGCATGAACGAGCCGAGCAGCAGCATCACCGCGGCGATGGCCACCCGCCAGGGCCCCGGACGGTAGGGGCGCCGCCACCGGTCCGGGTCTTCGTAGGGGAGCGTCTCCCCGTTGTCGTGCGCGTCGAATGCGCCGTCGGCCGTCAGGAAGGGCAGGGGCACGGCAGGACCTCACTCACATGCACGTTCGGTTGGGCTGTGCCCGTGAGGCTACCGTCCCTCGGATGCCTCCGACTGCTGCGACTTCGCCGGTGCGTGGCTCGGCTGCAGTGCGGGGATGCCGAAGAGCAGCGATCCGACGAGCCCGGCCACGACGGTCAGTCCGACCAGACTACGGGCGGCGATCTGGGTCTTGCCCAGACTCTCGCGCGGCGGCGGAGTGACGTTGCTGCGGAATCGGTCGGCCTCGGCGACGAAGGCGAACGGGACGGGTTCGCGCCGGCGGAACATGGGAACGACTCTCCTCACGGTCGGGGCCCTGGGGCTGTGGGGGCAGGATGGACGGGCGTTCTACCGGGTAGGACGTGCGAAAGGCCCGATCGGTGCCGATTTTCGGGACATTAACCAAATTTTATGGCGCCGCGTCAGCTCCGCCGGCCGCGAGCCACCCGTGCCCCGTACGGCCCGCACATCCGGCTCCGCACGGATGTGCGGAACAAGTCCGAAGTGTCCGTATTGCCACGTTTCGTAAAGTTCATCTAGGCTGATCAAACGGACCCGGCACTGCTTGAACCCCCGAGCAGGCAGTGCCGGGCTCCAACACCCTCATCACGTCCCCCGAGGGGACACCGCGAGCATGGCAGCGAGTAGCGTGTTACCCATGGCTCCGATCTCGACTCCGCAGACCCCCTTCGGGCGGGTCCTCACCGCCATGATCACGCCGTTTACGGCGGATGGCGCACTTGACCTCGATGGCGCGCAGCAGCTCGCCGTCCACCTGGTGGACGCAGGCAACGACGGCCTGATCATCAACGGCACCACCGGTGAGTCGCCGACCACCACTGACGCGGAGAAAAACGACCTCGTACGAGCCGTACTCGAAGCGGTCGGAGACCGGGCCCACGTGGTCGCCGGCATCGGCACCAATGACACCCGTCACACCCTCGAGCTGGCCCGTCAGGCCGAGCGCACCGGCGCCCACGGCCTGCTCGCGGTCACCCCGTACTACAGCAAGCCGCCGCAGGAGGGCCTCTTCCGGCACTTCACGGCGATCGCCGACGCCACCGAGCTCCCGGTCATGCTCTACGACATCCCGGGCCGCAGCGGTGTCCCGATCAATACCGAAACACTCGTCCGGCTGGCCGAGCACCCCCGTATCGTTGCCAACAAGGACGCCAAGGGCGACCTCGGACGCGCCAGCTGGGCCATCGCACAGAGCGGCCTGGCCTGGTACTCCGGTGACGACATGCTGAACCTGCCGCTCCTGTCGGTCGGCGCGGTCGGCTTCGTCTCCGTGGTCGGTCACGTGGTCTCGCCCGAGCTCCGCGAGATGCTCGAGGCCCACCTGGGCGGCGACGTCCAGAAGGCCACCGAGATCCACCAGAAGCTGCTCCCCGTCTTCACCGGCATGTTCCGCACCCAGGGTGTGATCACCACCAAGGGCGCACTGAACCTGCAGGGCCTGCCCGCGGGCCCGCTGCGGCTCCCGCTGGTCGAGCTGACCGCCGAAGAGACGGCACAGCTCAAGATCGATCTTGCCGCCGGCGGGGTACAGCTCTGACATCAGACTTCACAACTGAATAAGCAGAACCACACAAGACAACAGCAAGTGCACGAATGACATGCGCGCCACGTGCCTCGACGGGTACGTGGCCGCGCGTGGTGAAGGAGAACCTTTTGAGCCATCCGCATCCTGAACTCGGTCCGCCGCCGAAGCTCCCCAAGGGCGGCCTTCGGGTCACCCCCCTGGGCGGTCTCGGTGAGATCGGCCGCAACATGACCGTCTTCGAGTTCGACGGCCGCCTGCTCATCGTCGACTGCGGAGTCCTCTTCCCCGAAGAGGAGCAGCCGGGCATCGACCTGATCCTGCCGGACTTCTCGTCCATCAGGGACCGGCTCGACGACATCGAGGGCATCGTCCTCACGCACGGCCACGAAGACCACATCGGCGCCGTCCCCTACCTCCTCCGGGAGAAGCCGGACATCCCGCTGATCGGCTCCAAGCTGACGCTGGCGCTCATCGAGGCCAAGCTCCAGGAGCACCGCATCCGCCCCTACACCCTCGAGGTGAAGGAAGGCGAGCGCGAGAACCTCGGGCCCTTCGACTGCGAGTTCATCGCGGTCAACCACTCCATCCCGGACGCCCTGGCCGTGGCCATCCGCACCGGCGCCGGCATGGTCGTGTGCACCGGTGACTTCAAGATGGACCAGCTTCCGCTGGACAACCGCCTCACCGACCTGCACGCCTTCGCGCGCCTGAGCGAAGAGGGCATCGACCTTCTCCTCTCGGACTCGACGAACGCCGAGGTCCCGGGCTTCGTCCCGCCCGAGCGCGAAATCTCGAACGTCCTGCGCACGGTTTTCGCGAACGCCAACAACCGGATCATCGTGGCGAGCTTCGCGAGCCACGTGCACCGCATCCAGCAGATCCTCGACGCCGCCCACGAGTACGGCCGCAGGGTCGCTTTCGTCGGCCGCTCGATGGTCCGCAACATGGGCATCGCCCGTGACCTGGGCTACCTGAAGGTTCCGGCCGGTCTGGTCGTGGACGTCAAGACCCTCGACGACCTGCCGGCCCACGAGGTCGTCCTGGTCTGCACGGGTTCGCAGGGCGAGCCGATGGCGGCCCTGTCCCGCATGGCGAACCGCGACCACCAGATCCGGATCGTCCCGGGCGACACGGTCATCCTGGCCTCGTCGCTCATCCCGGGCAACGAGAACGCGGTCTACCGCGTGATCAACGGCCTGACCCGCTGGGGCGCCAACGTCGTGCACAAGGGCAATGCCAAGGTGCACGTCTCCGGCCACGCCTCCGCCGGCGAGCTGCTGTACTTCTACAACATCTGCAAGCCGCGGAACCTGATGCCGGTCCACGGCGAATGGCGCCACCTGCGCGCCAACGCAGAGCTCGGCGCCCTGACGGGCGTACCGAAGGACCGCATCGTCATCGCCGAGGACGGCGTAGTCGTCGACCTCATCGACGGCAAGGCCCGCATCTCGGGCAAGGTCCAGGCCGGCTACGTCTACGTGGACGGCCTCTCGGTCGGCGACGTCACCGAAGCCCACCTCAAGGACCGCAAGATCCTCGGTGACGAGGGCATCATCTCGGTCTACGTCGTGGTGGACAGCACCACCGGCAAGATCGTCAGCGGTCCGAACATCCAGGCCCGCGGCTCCGGCATCGAGGACTCGGCGTTCGCGTCCGTCCTGCCGAAGATCGAGGAAGCCATCGCCCGAGCCGCCGCGGACGGTGTGGCCGAGCCGCACCAGATCCAGCAGCTCATCCGCCGCACCATGGGCAAGTGGGTCTCGGACGGCTACCGCCGGCGCCCGATGATCCTCCCGGTCGTCGTCGAGGTCTGAGCCTCGCCGTAGCGACCACACAGGAGCGGGGCAACCGGATTTGCATCCGGGGGCCCCGCTCCAGTACGTTTACGTCTCCACCTCGCACGGCACCCCGGCACACACGTGTGCCCGGCCATGTCGATGCGGGCGGGTGGGATTCCAGAGCAGGGAAACCTGATAAAGTCTGGCTCGCCCGAAAGGGAATGGCTCTCCAATGGCCGTCCAATTCAAATCCAAGTCGGAAACGACGCGGAAATGATCTGGTAGAGTTGGAATCGCCGGAAAGGGAAACGCGAAAGCGAAGAACTGGAAAGCGAAACCCGCTTCGACCGGGAATCGGACACGAAAGAGTCTGATAGAGTTGGAAACGCAAGAACAGAACGAAAGCCCGGAGGAAAGCCCCAGTAATTGTTACTGAGGGTGAGTACAAAGGAAGCGTCCGTTCCTTGAGAACTCAACAGCGTGCCAAAAATCAACGCCAAAAAGTTGATACCCCGTCCATTTCGGTGGATGAGGTTCCT
>NZ_JBHWMB010000013.1:0-31869 GCF_042730015.1 Streptomyces sp. NPDC059957
GGGGTCCGGGGACCGGTCCCCGGCAGCGGCGCCGCGCGGGCGATCACACCCCGACCGGGGTGGACCTCCCGAGGTGGTCCAGGCGGCGGAGGATGACGCCTTCGCGCAGGGCCCAGGGGCAGACTTCCAGGGACTCGACGCCCAGGAGATCCATCGCGCCTTCCGCCACCAGGGCTCCGGCCAGGAGCTGGTTGGAGCGGCCCTCCGAGACGCCGGGGAGGGCCGAGCGCTGGACGGTGGTCATCGCCGCCAGTCTCGGGACCCACTCCTCCAGGGACTTCCGGGTCAGGTCCCGCTGGATGTAGAGGCCCTCCGCGGAGCGGGCCGCGCCCGCGATCCGGGCCAGCTGCTTGAAGGTCTTCGACGTGGCCACCACCCGGTCCGGCGGGCCGAAGCGGCTGAACTCGCCGACCGTGCGGGCGATCTGGGCCCGTACGTGGCGCCGCAGGGCCCGGACGTCCGCCTGGTCCGGCGGGTCGCCCGGGAGCCAGCCCGCCGTCAGGCGTCCGGCGCCCAGCGGGAGCGAGACCGCCGCGTCCGGGTCCTCGTCGATGCCGTACGCGATCTCCAGCGAGCCCCCGCCGATGTCGAGGAGCAGGAGCTTGCCCGCCGACCAGCCGAACCAGCGGCGCGCCGCGAGGAACGTCAGGCGGGCCTCGTCGTCGCCGCTGAGGACGGGGAGGTCCACGCCGGTCTCCGCCTTGACCCGGGCCAGGACTTCGTCGGCGTTCGTGGCTTCCCGTACGGCGCTCGTCGCGAAGGGGAGGACGTCCTCGCACCCCTTGTCCTCCGCGGCCTGCACCGCGGCCCCGATGACGGAAACCAGCCGCTCGACGCCCTCGGGCGTCACCGCGCCGTGTTCGTCGAGCAGCTCCGCCAGCCGCAGCTCCACCTTGTGCGAGTGCGCGGGCAGCGGGCGCGCGCCGGGGTGCGCGTCCACCACCAGCAGATGGATCGTGTTCGAACCCACATCAAGGACACCGAGTCTCATGAGGGGAAACGCTACTGGTCCAAAGGCGTAGGGGTGGAGTAAGGGGCGCTTAGGCTGGGGTTTGTGCCAAATACGAAGAAGGCCAACAAGTCCAAGACCAAGGTCGGCAAGGCCGCCAAGGGTGCCAAGGCCGCCGCCAAGGCGGACGAGAAGGGGCTCGATTTCCCGCGGGCCTGGGTGGAGTTCCCCGACCCCGCCGACGAGGAGCAGGTCTTCCGCTGCGACCTGACCTGGCTCACCTCCCGCTGGACCTGCATCTTCGGCAGCGGCTGCCAGGGCATTCAGGCCGGCCGCGCGGACGACGGCTGCTGCACGCTCGGCGCGCACTTCTCCGACGAGGACGACGAGAAGCGGGTCGCCGAGAACGTGGCGCGGCTGACGCCTGAGCTGTGGCAGTTCCACGACGTCGGCAGTGAGACGGGATGGACGCAGCACGACGACGACGGGGAGAAGCAGACCCGTCGATGGGACGGTGCCTGCATCTTCCTGAACCGGCCCGGTTTCCCGGCCGGGGCCGGGTGTTCCCTGCACATCCTGGCGGTGCGCGGCGGCCAGGAGCCGCTGGAGACCAAGCCGGACGTGTGCTGGCAGCTGCCCATCCGGCGGACCTACGACTGGATCGACCGGCCCGACGACACCCGCGTCCTCCAGGTGTCGATCGGCGAGTACGACCGGCGCGGCTGGGGGCCGGGCGGCCACGACCTGCACTGGTGGTGCACCTCGGCCACCTCCGCGCACGGCGCCGGCAAGCCGGTGTACGTGTCGTACCGCGCCGAGCTGACGGAGCTGATGGGCAAGGAGGCCTACGAGGAGCTCGTACGGCTCTGCGAGGCGCGGCTCTCCTCGCTGCTGCCGATGGCCCCGCACCCGGCCGACCCCACCCCCGCCACCGACCCCGCCCCGTAGGCGGCAGGCCTACGAGGCCGGGACCGGGGTCGGCTCCGGCTCCGGGGTGGCTCCGTCCGAGGGGCTCGACGTCGACGTCGGCGTCGGGGTCGGTGTCGGGGTGGGCGTGGGTGTCGGAGTGGGGGTCGGCGTCGGCTCCGGGGTGGGTGTGGGCGTCGGCGTCGGCGTGGGCTCCGGGTCGGGCGGGGTGGGTGCCGGGCGGCCCCGGCCCCGGATGGAGATCACCGCGCCGCCCGGGTCCACCCCGACCCGGGCGCTCCAGGCCCCTACGGGCTGGGCTCCGGAGTCCACGGTGATCCGCAGGGTGACCGATTCTCCTGGGGCCAGCCGGCCCGAGGTCGTACTGGCGCGGAGCCACGGGGCGTCGGACCACAGCCGCCAGTCGACCGGTGCCCCGCCCGAGGCGGTGAGGGTGAGCAGGGTGGTCGCTCCTCGGGTGGAGGCGGCCGCGGTCAGCCGGCCCGGGGCGCCGGGGGCGCCGGGTGTGGAGCTCGGCGGCGCGCCGCTGCTGATGACCTCCACGGAGACGTCGGGGGCGGCTGCGGACGGGGCGAAGCCGGGGCCGTCGGTGGTGACGGCGGCGTTGCCCGCGTTCTCGTACGCCGTCAGCGGGCGGCCGTCAGTCCGGGCCAGCGGGAGCTCGGCCTCGCTCGCCGAGATGCGCGTGGAGCCGTTGCCCACGGGTTCCCCGGTGCTCGGGGCGCCCCGGTAGGCCGCCCACAGCGCCAGCACCGGGGCCGCGACGACGGTGGCGACGACCGTGGTGGTCACGGCGCGGGCGCGCAGCCGCTCGCGGCGGGCCGCCCGGTCCTTGGGGTCCATCGGGAAGCCGGTGCGGTCGAAGCGCGGGCCGGTCCCGGCGCTCCGGCGGCCGCCGGAGCGGAGCATCGCGGCGTGCACGGCGGTGCGCGGGGCCGGGACCAGCGGGAGGGCGGCGGTGTTGACGCCGCCCGAGCCGGGCCAGGGGCCGCCGGCGCCCACGCGTTCGGCGGCGCGGCGGCAGCGCGGGCAGTCGTCGACGTGGCGCACGAGTTCGGCGCGCAGGGAGGAGGAGAGGAGCAGGTTCCCGTCTCCCCCGCCCTCCCCGTCGTCTCCGGTGAGCCGGGACACGGTCGGGCAATTGCCCGTCTCCACGACGGCGAGGGCGGCGCGGGTGCGCTCCACCTCGCAGGCGGCGCCGGTGAGCAGCTCGCGGGCGGCGGCCGGGGGCGTGCCGAGGACGGCGGCGAGTTCGGGGACGCCGAGGCGGTGGCGCACGGCGAGTTCGAGTGCCTCGCGCTGCTCGGGGGTGGTTCCGGCGGCCTCCGGCCAGGCGAGGCGGGCGAGCTCGGTGCGGCGGTAGGCGTACACGTCAAGACCGCCGTGACCGGCGGAGCCCGCAGAGCCCGCGGGGCCCGCAAGGCCGGCCGCCGCGGCGTTCGCGGCCGCGTTCGCGTCGGCGCTCGCCGTCGCGGGATCCGGCGCACGGCCGGCGTCCGTGTGCTCCGGTGCACGCCGGGCGGAATGCGCTCCCCCGTAGCCGTAGCGCGTGCGCCGCCGCTCGGCCAGCCTGCGCAGGCAGGCCCAGCGCGCGAGGGCGTAGAGCCAGGCCCGCCGGTCCCCCTCGTCGGGGCAGCGGCCGGGATGCCGGTTGGCCACGGCGAGGACGTCGCCGAGCACGTCGGTGGCGCTGTCGTGGTCGCACAGGACCGAGAGGCAGTACGTGAACAGCCCGTCCAGGTAGGGCTCGTACCGGAACGGTGGCGGCTGCTCCACCCTGGTCCCCTCGGGGGGCGTGCGCCCGTGCGCCCGGTGTGCGCCGGTGCGCGGTGCGGGGTGTCCCTGGTTGCTGCTGGTCACTTGGCGACCGTAGGCGGCGCGCCGGTGGCGCTCCGGAAGCCTT
This sequence comes from Streptomyces sp. NPDC059957, assembly GCF_042730015.1. NCBI lineage: Bacteria > Bacillati > Actinomycetota > Actinomycetes > Kitasatosporales > Streptomycetaceae > Streptomyces > Streptomyces sp. NPDC059957. The sequence continues at coordinate 3,780 of NZ_JBHWMB010000013.1, forward strand.
CCCCACTTTTAGCCCTTACGGGTGAACAGATCGGCGCCGTGCTGACGGCGCCCCTGACGGTGCACGCCACGGCGTGTACGCCGGTACCGGCCACGCGAGAGCGGCGGGACCGCCGCACGACGGCCGCACGACCGCCGCGAGACCCGTCCGGCCGGGGCTGTCGGTGGCGGCGGCTACCGTGGGCCGCATGGCTGCCCGTACATCTCGTTCATCCGCCAAGGACCGGCCGTCCTACCGTTGTACCGAGTGCGGGTACTCCACCGCCAAATGGCTCGGCCGGTGCCCAGAGTGCCAGGCCTGGGGCACCGTCGAGGAGCTCGGCGGCGCGCCCGCCGTGCGGACCACCGCGGCCGGCCGGGTCACCACGGCCGCCGTACCGATCGGGCAGGTCGACGTGCGGACGGCGACCGCGCGCAGCACGGGCGTGAGCGAGCTGGACCGGGTGCTGGGCGGCGGGCTGGTCCCCGGCGCGGTCGTCCTGCTCGCGGGCGAGCCCGGCGTCGGCAAGTCCACGCTGCTGCTCGACGTCGCGGCGAAGGCCGCCTCCGACGAGCACCGCACGCTGTACGTCACGGGCGAGGAGTCGGCGAGCCAGGTGCGGCTGCGGGCCGACCGGATCAACGCGCTCAGCGAGCACCTCTACCTGGCCGCGGAGACCGATCTGTCCGCCGTGCTCGGGCACCTCGACGCGGTGAAGCCCTCGCTGCTGATCATGGACTCCGTACAGACGGTCGCCTCCCCCGAGATCGACGGCGCACCCGGCGGCATGGCGCAGGTCCGGGAGGTCGCCGGAGCCCTGATCCGCGCCTCCAAGGAACGCGGGATGTCCACGCTGCTGGTCGGCCACGTCACCAAGGACGGGGCGATCGCCGGTCCCCGGCTGCTGGAGCACCTGGTCGACGTGGTCCTGAGCTTCGAGGGCGACCGGCACGCGCGGCTGCGCCTCGTACGCGGCGTGAAGAACCGGTACGGCACCACGGACGAGGTCGGCTGCTTCGAGCTCACCGACGAGGGCATCAACGGGCTCGCCGACCCGAGCGGGCTGTTCCTGACCCGCCGCGCCGAGGCCGTCCCCGGCACCTGCCTGACGGTGACCCTGGAGGGCAAGCGCCCGCTGGTCGCCGAGGTGCAGGCGCTGACGGTGGACTCGCAGATCCCCTCGCCGCGCCGCACCACCTCCGGGCTGGAGACCTCGCGCGTCTCGATGATGCTGGCGGTGCTGGAGCAGCGCGGGCGGATCACGGCGCTCGGCAAGCGGGACATCTACACCGCCACCGTGGGCGGGGTGAAGCTCACCGAGCCGGCCGCCGACCTGGCCGTCGCGCTGGCCCTGGCCTCGGCCGCCAGCGACGTACCGCTCCCGAAGAACCTGGTGGCCATCGGGGAGGTCGGCCTCGCGGGCGAGGTCCGGCGCGTGACGGGGGTGCAGCGGCGGCTCGCGGAGGCGTACCGGCTGGGCTTCACGCACGCGCTGGTGCCGACGGACCCGGGGAAGGTACCGGCGGGCATGAAGGTGACCGAGGTCGCCGACATGGGCGACGCCCTACGGGTCCTGCCGCGCGGGCGGTCGCGTACGCCGGCGAAAGAGACGGCCTAGTGCTGTGACCGGGAAGGTTCACCGGCCCGTACCGGCCGGGCCGCCCCGTCCAGGACCGGAGAACAGCAGGTCGGCGGACCCGGACGGGGTGCTCTCCGGCCCGGCCGCGCCAAGGCACGACGGGCGCCGGGGCCGCGCCGGTAGACTTCGGGATGGTCCGCCCGGCCGTACGCAGGCGGTACATCCCGCGACCGGAGGAGTGCAGTGGCAGCCAAGGACGGGGCAGCAGCATCCGGAAAGTCGGGCGCGAGCTCCAAGCAGGACGCCATGATGCGCGCCTCGCTGAGCGCGGTCGCACCTGGTCAGCCCCTGCGTGACGGGCTCGAACGGATCGTTCGCGGCAACACCGGAGGGCTCATCGTCCTCGGCATGGACAAGTCCGTCGAGGCCATGTGCACGGGCGGTTTCGTCCTGGACGTGGAGTTCACCGCGACCCGGCTGCGCGAGCTGTGCAAGCTCGACGGTGCGCTGATCCTCGACAAGGACATCACCAAGATCCTGCGCGCGGGCGTCCAGCTGGTGCCCGACGCGTCGATCCACACGGAAGAGACGGGCACCCGGCACCGGACCGCGGACCGGGTCTCGAAGCAGTGCGGTTTCCCGGTGGTGTCGGTCTCGCAGTCGATGCGGCTGATCGCGCTGTACGTGGACGGTGAGCGGCGCGTGCTGGAGGAGTCCGGGGCGATCCTGTCGCGGGCGAACCAGGCGCTGGCCACGCTGGAGCGGTACAAGCTCCGCCTGGACGAGGTCGCCGGGACGCTGTCCGCGCTGGAGATCGAGGACCTGGTGACGGTGCGCGACGTCACGGCGGTGGCGCAGCGGCTGGAGATGGTGCGGCGCATCGCGACGGAGATCGCGGAGTACGTGGTGGAGCTCGGCACGGACGGCCGGCTGCTCTCGCTCCAGCTCGACGAGCTGACGGTCGGGATCGAGCAGGAGCGGGAGCTCGTCATCCGGGACTACGTGCCGGAGCCGACGGCGAAGCGTTCCCGCACGGTGGAGGAAGCGCTGCCGGCGCTGGACGCGCTGACGCATCCGGAGCTGCTGGAGCTGGCGATCGTGGCGAAGGCCCTGGGGTACACGGGCGCGCCCGAGACCCTGGACTCCGCGGTGTCCCCGCGCGGGTACCGGCTGCTGGCGAAGGTTCCGCGGCTGCCGGGGGCGATCATCGAGCGGCTCGTGGAGCACTTCGGCGGGCTGCAGAAGCTGCTCGCCGCCTCGGTGGACGACCTCCAGACGGTCGACGGCGTCGGCGAAGCCCGTGCCCGGAGCGTCCGCGAGGGCCTGTCCCGCCTGGCGGAGTCCTCCATCCTGGAGCGGTACGTCTAGGCTCGGCTCCGCCGCGGCTCCGGGTGTGTGGCTGCGCGCCGCCGCCTGGGGCTCCGCCCCCCGGACCCCCGCGCCTCAAACGCCGGCGAGGCCGGATTTTGGCGCGCGTCGGCCTGCACGATCGCCCTCGACGGGGCTGGATTGCCCACAGGGCAATTTCAGCCCCTCCGGCGTTCGAGGAGCGGGGTCCGGGGCGGCGCCCCGGGAGCGGCGCCGCGCCGACTACTCCGGCTTCAGCACGAACGAGGTGCGAGCCACCGGCATGCCGGGGGACTTGACCTCCACCACGTACGTGTCCGCCGCCGCCACCCCCGCCGGAGGCGACTGGCACTGGGTCGCCTCGCTGAAGTGGCGGTCCCACTCCAGGGATTGCCGGGTCTCGCCCTGCGAGGGCACCCGGTAGAAGACGTTGCCCGCGCCCGCCGGGCAGTCCGCCGAGGACCAGACCGGCTTGGCGTTGCTCGCCTGAGTGATCGTCAGTACCGCCTGCTTCGGGCCGAGGTCGACCTTGCACGTCGTGCCCGAGACGTTGCGCGCGACGAGTTCGAGGCGCGGCTTCTCGCCCGCCTCGTACTCGTTCTTCACGCTCTTGACCTCCCACTGCAGCGCACTGGGCGCGCACGTGGGCAGCGGCGAGTCCGCCGGGACGGCCTGACCCGCGCCGGAGCCGCCGGAGCCGTCGGCCCCGCCCTGGCCGGCGGTGCCGGGCTCGGCGCCCGGTTCGCCGTTCTTGCCCGGGCCCGGGCTCGCGCCGGGGTCGGAGCCCGTGCCGGTGCCCGCACTCGTACCGGCGCCGCCGGAGCCGGACTCCCCGCGCCCGCCCGGGGCCTGACTGATCGCCGGACCGGAACCCGAGGGTCCGGGGGTGATTTGGGTGACGGGACCGGAGCCGCCCTGGCCCTTGCCGTTGGTACTCGACTTGCCCGCACCGGAACTGACGGTCCATACGGCGAGCATCGCGAGGAGCGCGGCAACGGACGCCAGCACGGCCCTCCGTCGCCAGTAGATGGAGGAGGGGAGCGGCCCGACCGGATTGCGCAGAGATCCCACGGACGGAACCTTACGAGAGTTCCCGGCGCGATCAGTGCCCCACATGCCGCGCACTCGGCTTGTTTTGCCGATGATCATCCTGCGGGGTGATCCGGGGCACCGGAAATCGGCCCGGAGACTGATGAAGACGTTATTCCGATTTAGGTACCTTCAGTCACCATGGACAGCTCCGGCCTCTACCTCGACGTGACCGATTTCGCCCACTCGACCCCCGCCTGGGTGCAATCGGCGTTCGAGTTCTGGACCGAGTACGGGCTGCTCGTCTTCGGCGCCCTCTTCATAGCCGTGTGGTGGCGATCACGTGGCGCCCGCGATCCCCGCGCTGTGGCGCTCGCGGTGCTCGCCCCCTTCGTCACCGCCCTGGCCTACGTCGCCTCCGAGCTGGTGAAGTCCAGCGTCGACGAGGAGCGCCCCTGCCGGGCCGTGGCCGGGGCGGCGGCCTCGCTGATCAAGTGCCCGGCCACCGGCGACTGGTCCTTCCCCAGCAACCACGCCACCATCGCGGGCGCCGCGGCCGTGGCTCTGGCGCTGGCAGGAGGGGCGGCGCGCAGCGCCTCGACGAGGGGCGGCGGTCGGGTGACGGGCGGGCGCAAGCTCGTCCTGCTGACCGTTCCGCCGGCCCTGCTGATGGCCTTCTCCCGCGTCTTCGTCGGTGTCCACTACCCGCACGACGTGGCCATGGGCCTGCTGCTGGGCGCGAGCCTCGCCGCGCTCGCCGCCCTCGCGCTCGCCGGCCCCGCGACCAGGGTCGTTGCCGCGGTGCGGACGGGCGGCGGCCGCACGGCCGTCCTGATCACCGGCCCGGACCCCGCCCGCTGACAGCGGCCCCGGACCCGGTGCCGGGGATCGACACGGCACCCCGCGGGCCCGAAACGTGCCAGGATGCCGTCTGCCATGACTGCAACCATTCCCACCACCGCGCTGCACTCCCCCGTCATCGCGTGGTTCGAAGCACACGCCCGCGACCTGCCCTGGCGCCGCCCCGAGGCCGGCCCCTGGGGGGTGATGGTCAGCGAGTTCATGCTCCAGCAGACCCCCGTCAACCGGGTCCTGCCGGTCTACGAGCAGTGGCTCGCCCGCTGGCCCCGGCCCGCCGACCTCGCCGCCGACGCCCCGGGTGAGGCCGTCCGCGCCTGGGGCCGTCTCGGATATCCGCGCCGGGCCCTGCGCCTGCACGGCGCGGCCGTCGCCATAACGGAGCGGCACGGGGGCGACGTACCGCGCGAGCACGCGCAGTTGCTGGCCCTGCCCGGGATCGGCGAGTACACGGCCGCCGCCGTGGCCTCCTTCGCGTACGGGCAGCGGCACGCGGTCCTCGACACCAACGTGCGCCGGGTCTTCGCGCGCACCGCGACCGGGGTCGAGTACCCCCCGAACGCCACGACCGCCGCCGAACGCCGCCTGGCGCGGGCCCTGCTGCCCGAGGACGAGGACACCGCGGCCCGCTGGGCGGCGGCCTCCATGGAGCTCGGGGCGCTGGTGTGCACGGCCAAGAGCCCGGACTGCGGGAGCTGTCCGGTGGCCGGGCTGTGCGCGTGGCGGCTGGCCGGGAAGCCCGCTCACGAGGGGCCGCCGCGGCGCGGGCAGACGTACGCCGGGACGGACCGCCAGGTGCGCGGCAAGCTCCTCGCGGTGCTGCGCGAGGCGGTCGGCGCCGTGCCGCAGTCCCTCCTCGACACCGTCTGGGAGGAGCCCGTACAACGGGCCCGCGCGCTCGACGGGCTGGTCTCGGACGGGCTCGTGGAGCCGCTGCCCGGGCTCATGTACCGGCTTCCGGCCGCCCCCGCGAAGGCCGCCGCCGACACCGCACCCACCACCCCCTGACGCTGACTCGGGGATTCCGCTTATGTCCGGAGAAACCGCAGCTCACGGGCGCCGTTACACAACCTACGGGTGTCCGTGCGCCCACCGAAGGCTGACCCGCACAGGGCCGTGACAACGCCTCCGTACCGTCGGATCCGTAAGGCAAGCGGATGAGCGGTTGGTCGGAACGGAGGCGGTCTGAGATGGCGCACGGCGAGGTACTCGAATTCGAAGAGTACGTACGCACCCGGCAGGACGCGCTGCTGCGCAGTGCCCGTCGCCTGGTTCCGGACCCGACCGACGCACAGGACCTCCTGCAGACCGCACTCGTCCGCACCTACGGCCGCTGGGACGGCATCGCCGACAAGTCCCTTGCCGACGCGTACCTGCGCCGTGTCATGATCAACACCCGTACCGAATGGTGGCGGGCCCGCAAGCTCGAAGAGGTTCCCACCGAACAGCTCCCCGACGCCTCCGTCGAGGACGGTTCGGACCAGCGTGCCGACCGCGCCCTGCTCATGGACATCCTCAAGGTGCTCGCGCCCAAGCAGCGCAGTGTGGTGGTGCTGCGACACTGGGAGCAGATGAGCACCGAGGAGACGGCCGCGGCGCTCGGCATGTCGGCGGGAACCGTGAAGAGCACTCTGCACCGCGCACTGGCCCGCCTCCGGCAGGAACTGGAGGGCCGGGACCTGGACCTGCGCGCGCTGGAGCGCGGTGACCACACGATCCGGTACGAGGGGCGTGAGCGGTGCGCGGCCTGATTGGCCCAAGACTGAGCGGCAAGAGCTCGGTGGTACTGATGTCGGCGGGGACGGTCGTCCTCGTCGGCACCGTGCTGTTCGCGGTCGGATGCTCGACGGGGGGCACGGGCCTGCGGGACGGCGGGCCGGCCCGTACCGAGTCGGTGGCCAAGACCGGCGCACCCTCCTCGGCGCCCTCCGAACTCACGGCGGACGCGGCCACCCCCCTCGCCCCCCAGGCCTCCGGCAAGCCGGCAGCCAAGGTCGACCCGATCGCCCTGATCAAGGCGGACCCCAAGATCAGCTCCGAGATCAAGCGGGACCTGAAGCCCTGCTCGGGCAACGAGTACCCGGTGGACGTCAGCTACGGGAAGGTCACCGGCGGCCCGGCGGTCGACATCGTGGTCAACGTCCTGTCCTGCGCCGACGCGCTCGGCCGCGGGTCGTTCGTTTACCGCTCGGACGGGGGCGCGTACGAGAATGTGTTCTCGGACGAGCAGCCGCCCGTCTACGCCGAGATCGACCGGGGCGACCTGGTCGTCACCAAGCCGGTCTACGGGAAGAGCGACGCGCTCTCCTATCCCTCGGGCGAGGACCTGATCACGTACCGCTGGAACGGGGAGCGGTTCACCGAGCAGGACCGGGTGCACACCGACTACAGCAGCGTGGTCGACGGCGGGACGGCCCCCGCCCCGGCCGTCAGCCCGAAGAACTGAGCAACCCGCAGGGCTGAGCAACCCGAAGAACCGAGCAACGAGTACCGAGGCGAGGCGAGGCTCCCCATGGCCGAGACCCATGTGCTGTTCGTGGAGGACGACGACGTCATCCGTGAGGCCACGACCCTGGCGCTGGAACGCGACGGGTTCGTGGTCACGGCCATGCCCGACGGGCTGTCCGGTCTGGAGTCCTTCCGGGCCGACCGGCCCGACATCGCGCTGCTCGACGTGATGGTCCCGGGGATGGACGGCGTGAGCCTGTGCCGCCGCATCCGCGACGAGTCCACCGTTCCCGTCATCATGCTGTCGGCGCGCGCCGACTCCATCGACGTGGTGCTGGGCCTGGAGGCGGGTGCCGACGACTACGTCACCAAGCCCTTCGACGGCTCCGTCCTCGTCGCCCGCATCCGCGCCGTGTTGCGCCGCTTCGGCCACGCCGGCGGCCCGCAGGGCGGCGGGTCCGAGGACGACGCCTCCGGCGAGCGCGGAGTACTGCTCTTCGGCGACCTGGAGGTCGACACCGAGGGCATGGAGGTGCGCAAGGCGGGTGTCCCGGTGGCCCTGACCCCCACCGAGATGCGGCTGCTGCTGGAGTTCTCCACCTCCCCCGGCACGGTGCTCTCGCGCGACCGGCTGCTGGAACGGGTGTGGGACTACGACTGGGGCGGCGACACCCGCGTCGTGGACGTCCACGTCCAGCGGCTGCGCACCAAGATCGGGCAGGACCGGATCGAAACGGTCCGGGGATTCGGATACAAGCTCAAGGCCTGATGCCTTGAGGAGAACGAGCACGGGGGACGAGCGCGTGGATGAGAGACGAGCGCGGGGATGAAAGCCGAATGAGCCGGTTCACCCTGCGGACCGGGATCCGCTGGAAGATCACGCTCGCCATCGCGTCCGTGGGCGCGCTGACCGCCATCGCACTGAGCCTGGTGGTGCACAGTGCTGCCCGTGCGTCGATGCTGGAGAGCGCGCGCGAGGTGCAGCTCGACCGGGTGCAGTTCATCTCCCGCAACGCCGAGGCCGGCCGCAAGCCCCCCATGGGCGCCAAGCTCAACGACCCCGACCTGCCCGCCGAACTGCGCGAGAAGGCCCGGTCCGGGCGGCGCGGCACCTACGTCCAGGACAGCCCGAACGCGGGCCCCGAGGTGTGGGCGGCCGTACCGCTGGGCAACGGGCAGGTGCTGTCGCTGCACACGCAGTTCCGGGAGAGCGCCAACATGGTGCGCGACCTGGACCGGGCCCTGCTCATCGGCTTCCTCCCCGTGGTGATCGGCGCCTCGGCGCTCGGCGTACTGATCGGCGGCCAGATCTCCAGCCGGCTGCGCAAGGCCGCGGCGGCCGCGCAGCGGGTGGCGCACGGGGATCCCGGCGTACGGGTGCGGGACGCGGTCGGGGGCGTCGTACGCGACGAGACCGACGACTTCGCGCGGGCGGTCGACGCGATGGCCGACGCGCTCCAGCAGCGGCTGGAGGCGGAGCGGCGGGTGACCGCCGATATCGCGCACGAGCTGCGCACCCCGGTGACGGGCCTGCTCACGGCCGCGGAACTGCTGCCGCCGGGCCGGCCGACCGAGCTCGTACGGGACCGCGCGCAGGCACTGCGGGCCCTGGTCGAGGACGTGCTGGAGGTGGCCCGGCTGGACAGCGCGTCCGAGCGGGCGGAGCTCCAGGAGGTGGCGCTGGGCGAGTTCGTGCACCGCCGGGTCACCTCGCTGATGCCGGAGGCGAGCGTACGGATCGTGGCGGACGAGATCGTCAGCACCGACCCGCGCCGCCTGGAGCGGATCCTCGGCAACCTCCTCGCGAACGCCGCACGGTACGGGCGGGCGCCGGTCCAGGTCGATGTCGAAGGCCGGGTCGTACGGGTCCGGGACCACGGGCCGGGCTTCCCCGAGGCCCTGCTCAAGGAGGGCCCGAGCCGGTTCCGGACCGGGTCCACGGACCGGGCCGGGGTGGGGCACGGGCTGGGGCTGACCATCGCGGAGGGTCAGGCGCGGGTGCTGGGCGCCCGGCTGACGTTCCGCAACGTGGCGGCCCCCGGCGGGTTCGTCCACGGCGGCGCGGCGGCCGGGGCGGTGGCGGTGCTGTGGCTGCCGGAGCGCGCGCCGACGGCGACGGGGAGCTTCCCGATCGTCCGCCGGGAGGACTGAGCGAGGGAGCGAGGGAGCGGGTCCGGGAGCGATCGGTGTCGTATCGCGACCCTCGGCTGTTCGATTGAGAACGCCGATGTTTTAGCATCCGAACCATGACTGACGGTACGGATCGCCCGCAGAGCCCCCAGCCCGAGCCCGCCCCGGAGAGCGGTGGCTACGGGTTCCCGCCGGGGATACCCGCGCCGGGCGGTTACGGGTTCCCGCCCGGCCGACCCGAACAGCCCGACCTGGCCGGACAGACCGGGCAGCCCGGGCAGCCCGCGTCGGGTGACGGCCACGGCTACGGATACCCGCAGGGCGGCGGGTACGGATACCCGCAGGCCGGTGGCTACGGCTACCCGCCGAGCCCGCCCGAGGCCGGCGTCTTCGGCCCCCCGATGCCGTTCCCCGAGGAGCCCGGCCCGAACGGACCGCACGGCCCGCACGACCCGAACGCACCGCTCGGCCCGCAGGGACCCGGCCTGGACCTGCCGCCCGTGGCCCTCGGCGAGCAGCCCGACTGGCAGGCGATGGCCGACCGGACGGCAGCCGAGCGGCGCAAGAAGCGGCTGTGGATGGTGGGCGGAGCGGTGACGGTCCTGCTGCTGCTCGCCGGCGGCGGAACGTTCTTCGTGCTGCGGGACGGCATGCCGGGCACGAAGGACAAGGCCGACGCCCCCTCCGCGTCGGCATCCCCGTCCGGGTCGCCGGGCCCCGACGACTCCCCGTCGAAGAGCTACTCCCCGACCGTGTCGAGCGACGTCTCCCTGCTCAGGGACAGCGTCGGCAGCACCAGCGTCCGCATGGGCCCCGACGTCTCGGTGCCCAAGGCGAAGACCCGCTACGAGCTGACCTTCAGGGGCACTCCGAACTCGTACGCCCAGGCCACCGAGCAGGGCGTGGACCCGACCAAGAGCTTCACCCTCGCGGCCCGCGTCAAGAACAACTCCACGGCGAAGGGCGTGCACGTCGTGATGAGCCAGGGCACCTCGGATTCGTTCGCCCTGGAGCTCGGCGCCGACGAGGTGAACGGCCAGCAGGCGTGGGTGTTCCGCGTGCGGACCAACGACAAGGGCGCCACGCCCACGATCGTGACGGTCGCCGCCGAGGGGAAGAAGACGGTCAAGGACTGGACGATGCTGACGGCCGTCCACGACGCCGAGAAGAAGATGATCTCCCTCTACGTGGAGGGAGAGAAGGCCGGCGAGGCCCCGATCCCGGGGATCGGGAAGAGCACCGGCCCCCTGAACTTCGGCCGGGCCCGCCACCAGGACGCGTGGGCCGGCGCGTTCAAGGGCGTGATGAACGACATCCGGATCTACGAATCGGCCTTCACGCCCGAGCAGGCCGCCGCCTACCGCAAGGGCGAGCTGGACCCCGCGGGCCGCGCGACCGCGACCCACGCCTGGGTGATCGGCTGATCAGATGGTGACGCCGACGTTGCGCAGGAAGGAAACCGGGTTCACGGCCGAGCCGTAGTTCGGGGTGGTCCGGATCTCGAAGTGGAGGTGCGGGCCGCTCGAATTGCCGGTGTTGCCGGAGAGGGCGATCTGCTCGCCCTTGGTGACCTTCTCGCCGATCTTGACCTGGATCTTCGAGAGGTGCGCGTACTGGGAGTACGTGTTGTTCGCGTGCTTGATCACGATGGCGTTGCCGTAGGCCGGGCCGTCGCCGCCGCCGTTGGGGCCGGCCTTGACCACGGTGCCCGCCGAGACGGCGTCGACCGGGGTGCCGACCGGGACGGCGAAGTCCTGGCCGGAGTGCTTGTGCGACCACATGCTGCCGCCCTTGCCGAAGGTCGCGGAGAGCGTGTACTTCGACACCGGCTTCTCCCACAGAGCGGCCTTCGCCGTGACGGCCGCGGCCTGGGCGGCGGCCTGCTCGGAGATCAGCTGGACCGTACCGGTCAGCTCGGCCTGGGGCACCTCGTCGGCGAAGGCGGCGGTCGTTCCGGCACCGAGGGCCAGGGCCGCGCCGAGGGCGGTGGCGCCGAGGGCGATACGGGTACGACGGATGCTGACGCGCTTCGCGGACATGAAGGAGACCTCCGGGCCGGGGACGGGGGGGTACTGCGGGTGCTTCGGGTACTGCGGGTGCTTCGGGTGCTTCGGGCAAGAAAGGACCCGGCACGCTGAGCAGGTGCCGGGCTTGCTTGCTCATCCTTGGTAACCCGGGCACCCCGGCTTCCCCAAACCTCCCCGTTACTACCCGGGCTCGTAGACACCGAGGGGGCTGACAGCCCTGTTGACCGCCTGCTTACTGGCCCAGCGGTGGGGCAAATCGGACATCGATCTCTACGAATGTTCCTAGTAGGTCCGATTTGCCCTGTGCGGCTTGTCACCGGTGCGGGACCTCTGCCGGTCCCCGCCGGGACCAAAGCCCTGCGACCGGCGTCACACCGGAGCTACGCTCCGCCCGTGGACGCATCCGTGGTGGGGATCCGGCTGGCCTCGGGGGTAGTGACCCCTCTCGTGAAGAAGCTCTTCCGGGGGGAGGGGGCGGGCGCCGGCCTCGTCGACCGGCCCGTGCGGATCTCCTCGTACGTCTCCCTGCGCGAGCAGCGCACCCTCTCCCGGGACGACCTGCGGCGGCTCGCCGACAAGCTGGTAGAGGAGGCCTTGCGCGCCCCCGGCGAGCGGCCCCTGCCGCCGGGCGAGGAGGCGGGCGTCGCGGCCGCGCTCGCCGCCACCCTGCACTGCCTCGGGAACCTCTCCATGGAGGACGCCCAGGCGGTCGAGATGGGTGCGCGCGCCTTCGCCGCCGAACTGCGCAAGGCGGCCCCGGCCACGGGCCTGGGACGGGACGCCGAGCTGTTCCACGACCGCCTGCTGGAAACCACCTGCCTGCACGTCCTGCACTTCTTCACGACCCGCTCCACCTACATCCCGGCGGCCCTGGTCGAGCAGGCCCGCCGGCAGGCCGAGGTGATCTCCAAAGTCGACGCCCTGATCGCACGGATCCCCCGCCAGGAGGGCCGGGACGCGGAGTTCGAGGCGAGGTACCTGGAGTACCTCGCCAAACGGCACAGCACCCTGACGATCTTCGGGATCGACCTGGCCCCCGGCTCGGCGCGCTGGCCGCTCGACGCGGCGTACGTGAGCCTGGAGCTGGTCTCCCCCAGCCTGGTCGACCCCGGGGCTCTCCGCCGGCCCCCGGCCCCGCGGAGATTCCACGCCGGTGCCGCGGACGCCACGCTGCACCACAGCTACCGCGTCCTTCTGCGCGGCGAGGCCGGGTCCGGCAAGACCACGCTGATCCAGCAGCTGGCCGTCTCCGCCGGCCGGGACGGAATCGACGTCGGCCTCGTCCCGTACGTACTGCCCCTGCGGACCCTGACCCGGCACGGGGAGCCGCTGCCCGCCGCCAAGGACTTCCTGGCCGCCACGGCGCTCAAGGGGCAGGCCCCGGAGGGGTGGGAGGACCGGGTCCTGCGCGCGGGGCGCGGCCTGGTCCTGGTCGACGGCATCGACGAGATCCCGGAGGGCGAGCGGGCCCGCGCCCGCGACTGGCTCGTGGACCTGTTCGCCGCCTACCCCCACAACCGGTGGCTGGTCACCTCCCGGCCCTCGGCGGTCCGCCAGGACTGGCTCGCCGGCGAGGAGTTCACCGAACTGGTCCTCGTCCCCATGAACCGGGCCGCCGTGGCCGCCTTCGTCACCCGCTGGCACACGGCGGCCGAGGCCGGCGAGGATCTCCGCGACCAGCTGCTGGAATCCCTGGCCACCAAGCCGGAGCTGGCCCGGCTCGCCACCAACCCGCTGCTGTGCGGGCTGATCTGCGCCCTGCACCGCGAGCGCCGGGGCTTCCTTCCCGCGGGCCGCAAGGAGCTCTATGCGGCCGCCCTGTCGATGCTGCTGCACCGCCGCGACCGCGAGCGGGAGCTGCGCCTGACCGAGCTCGCCGAGGAACCGCAGCTCCAGCTCCTCCAGCGGCTCGCGTACTGGCTCATCCGCAACGGCCGCACCGAGATCGGCCGGGACCGGGCCACGGCCCTGATCGCCGCCGCGCTGCCCGCCGTACCGGCCGCGCAGGCACTGGGCGACGCCCCGGCCGTCCTACGGCACCTCCTGGACCGGACGGGCCTCCTGCGGGCCCCCACGGAGGACACGCTGGAGTTCGTCCACCGCACCTTCCAGGACTTCCTGGGGGCCCGGGCGGCCCTCGACGAGGGCGGCCTCGGCGAACTGACCCGGCACGCGGACGACGACCAGTGGGAGGACGTCATCCGCATGGCGGTCGCCCAGGGCCGCCCCCTCGAACGCGCGGCGATCATCCGCGACCTGCTGGTCCGGAACACGGACCGGGCCGTCCTGCTCGCCCTGGCGTCGCTGGAGTACGCGGCCGAGCTGGAACCGGAGCTGCGCGAGGAGGTCCGGACGGCCGCCGGCCGACTCATGCCGCCCGCGGACGCGAACGCCGCCGAGGCGCTCGGCCGGGTCGGGCCGCTCGTCCTGGACCTGCTGCCCCGCGGCGAGGACACCCGGGGCGACGATGCCCACCTTTCGGTGAGGGCGGCCATGGCGGCAGGTTCCGAGGAGGCCGTCGGCTACCTCGCCGGATACTGCCGGCACACCGACGAAAAGGTCCGGGAGCTGCTCGTGCGGGCATGGAACGCGTTCGACACCCGCCAGTACGCCGCCCAGGTGCTCGCGCACATGGACCCGCCGCCCGGCACCGTCGTCGTCGACTCGGACGACAAGCTGGCGGCACTGACCTCCTTCACCGGCCCGCCCGACCTCTACATCGACAACGGAGTCAGCCGGAAGGCCCTGACCGCCTTCCTGGCCCGCCAGCCGGTGGCCGGGCTGACCTTCTGGTACTTCGGCGGCGGGACTGACGTGGAATTCCTGCGCGGCCACACCTCACTGCGGCGCCTCATCGTCAACGGCTGGTCGAAGCTGCGGGACTTGGGTCCGCTGCACGGGCTTCCCCTGGAAGAGGTGTCCCTCTACCTCGGCAGCGGCCTCCCCATCGCCCCGGCCATCGCCTCCTGGCCCCGGCTGCGCACGCTCACCCTGCACGCCAGGCCCGGTGCATGGTCCTTCACCGACGTCTCCCCCGAAGCCCCGCTGGAAGCGATCGAGCTGGACGAGGCGGACCCGGACCTCGTCGGTCTGGGCCGGCTCACGGGCCTGCGGCGCCTCGAGCTCGGCCGCTCCTGGCGCCCCGGCAGCGAAGCCGCCTGGGCGGAGCTCTCGGCCCTGAAGGAGCTGCGGGAGATCTCCGTGTCCTGCGCCGTACTGGCCGGCCTCGCCGAGTTCGCCGATCTGCCGTCGCTGCGGACCGTGAGGTACTACGACGACGACGAGCCGTGGGAGGACGGGATCGAGGAGCAGCTGCTGCGCCGCTTCCCGCACGCCGAGCTGGAGATGGTGCCGCAGGTGTACGAGGTCTGACCGGTCCCGGGACGGCAAAGGGGCGGCCCCGGAACCTTTCGGTCCCGGGGCCGCCCCTTCGTACCGCTGTGAGCGGCTAGCGCTTACGCACCCTTGGTGAGGTCCGGGCCGGAGCCCGACGCCTCGATGGGGGGAAGGTCCGAGATCGGAGTCTTCTCCTCACCGCGGAAGGTGAACTTGGCTTCGTCGCCCTCACCCTCCTTGCCGACGACCACGATGTGACCGGGGCGCAGCTCGCCGAAGAGGATCTTCTCCGACAGGATGTCCTCGATCTCGCGCTGGATCGTGCGGCGCAGCGGGCGGGCACCCATGATCGGGTCGTAGCCGCGCTTGGCCAGCAGTGCCTTCGCTTCCGTGCTGAGCTCGATGCCCATGTCACGGTCCTTCAGGCGGTCGTCCACCTTGGCGATCATCAGGTCGACGATCTGGACGATGTCTTCCTCGGTGAGCTGGTGGAAGACGACCGTGTCGTCGACGCGGTTGAGGAACTCGGGCCGGAAGTGCTGCTTGAGCTCTTCGTTGACCTTCGCCTTCATCCGGTCGTATCCGGTCTTGGTGTCTCCCTGGGCCGCGAAGCCGAGGTTGAAGCCCTTCGAGATGTCCCGCGTACCCAGGTTGGTCGTCATGATGATGACCGTGTTCTTGAAGTCCACGACCCGGCCCTGGGAGTCGGTCAGGCGACCGTCTTCCAGGATCTGGAGAAGGGAATTGAAGATATCCGGGTGGGCCTTCTCGACCTCGTCGAAGAGGACGACGGAGAACGGCTTCCGGCGGACCTTCTCGGTCAGCTGGCCGCCCTCTTCGTAGCCCACGTAGCCGGGGGGCGAACCGAAGAGACGGGAAACCGTGTGCTTCTCGCTGAACTCCGACATGTCGAGGGAGATCAGCGCGTCCTCGTCGCCGAAGAGGAATTCGGCGAGCGTCTTGGAGAGCTCGGTCTTACCGACACCGGACGGGCCGGCGAAGATGAACGAGCCACCGGGACGCTTCGGGTCCTTCAGACCCGCACGGGTGCGGCGGATCGCCTGGGAGAGCGCCTTGATGGCGTCCTTCTGGCCGATGACGCGACGGTGGAGCTCGTCCTCCATGCGCAGGAGCCGCGAGGACTCCTCCTCGGTCAGCTTGAACACCGGAATGCCGGTCGCGGTCGCCAGGACTTCGGCGATGAGCTCGCCGTCGACCTCGGCGACGACGTCCATGTCGCCGGCCTTCCATTCCTTCTCGCGCTTGGCCTTCGCCGCCAGCAGCTGCTTCTCCGAATCACGGAGGGAAGCCGCCTTCTCGAAGTCCTGGGAGTCGATGGCCGACTCCTTGTCGCGACGCACGTTCGCGATCTTCTCGTCGAACTCGCGGAGGTCCGGCGGCGCGGTCATCCGGCGGATGCGCATCCGGGAGCCGGCCTCGTCGATCAGGTCGATCGCCTTGTCCGGGAGGAAGCGGTCCGAGATGTACCGGTCGGCCAGGGTGGCCGCCTGCACGAGGGCCTCATCCGTGATGGAGACGCGGTGGTGGGCCTCGTAGCGGTCGCGCAGGCCCTTGAGGATCTCGATGGTGTGCTGGAGGGAAGGCTCCGCCACCTGGATCGGCTGGAAGCGGCGCTCGAGAGCGGCGTCCTTCTCAAGGTGCTTGCGGTACTCGTCCAGCGTCGTGGCACCGATGGTCTGGAGCTCACCACGGGCCAGCATGGGCTTCAGGATGCTGGCGGCGTCGATCGCGCCCTCGGCGGCACCCGCACCCACGAGGGTGTGGAGCTCGTCGATGAACAGGATGATGTCGCCGCGGGTGCGGATCTCCTTGAGCACCTTCTTGAGGCGCTCTTCGAAGTCACCGCGGTAGCGGGAACCGGCGACCAGGGCACCCAGGTCAAGCGTGTAGAGGTGCTTGTCCTTGAGGGTCTCGGGAACCTCGCCCTTGACGATCGCCTGGGCCAGGCCCTCGACGACGGCGGTCTTGCCGACGCCGGGCTCGCCGATGAGGACCGGGTTGTTCTTGGTCCGGCGGGAGAGCACCTGCATGACCCGCTCGATCTCCTTCTCGCGCCCGATGACCGGGTCGAGCTTGGATTCGCGAGCAGCCTGCGTGAGGTTGCGGCCGAACTGGTCCAGGACGAGCGAGGTCGAGGGCGTGCCCTCGGCCGGGCCGCCGGCCGTGGCCGACTCCTTGCCTCCGCCGGAGTAGCCGGAGAGCAGCTGGATGACCTGCTGCCGGACTCGGTTGAGATCGGCGCCCAGCTTCACCAGGACCTGGGCGGCGACGCCCTCGCCCTCGCGAATGAGGCCGAGCAGGATGTGCTCGGTGCCGATGTAGTTGTGGCCGAGCTGGAGGGCCTCTCGGAGCGAAAGCTCCAGGACCTTCTTCGCCCGCGGGGTGAAGGGGATGTGGCCGGAAGGGGCCTGCTGCCCCTGTCCGATGATCTCCTCAACCTGCTGGCGAACAGCCTCGAGCGAAATCCCGAGGCTCTCCAAGGCCTTAGCGGCGACACCCTCACCCTCGTGGATCAAGCCCAGGAGGATGTGCTCGGTGCCGATGTAGTTGTGGTTGAGCATCCGGGCTTCTTCCTGAGCCAGGACGACAACCCGCCGCGCGCGGTCGGTGAACCTCTCGAACATCGTTTATCGCTCCTCAGAGCGGTCGGGCAGTTCGGGGTCGGTCCCCGCCCTGTCCTTCCGCATGCTAGTCCCGCGGGGCGGGACAGCTCATTCCAACTGCCGACATCCGTCCGCGGCTCACCCTCACGTCCGTGGGAAAACCCGGCTGCAAGTGCCGACAACTGCTCCAACCCGATGGTGCGAGACGATGTTCCCGCAGGCCAGGCAGATACCCGTCACACGTGTACGCCGATGGCGAACGGAAGCCGGTCTCGGACCCTGCAAATCAGCGTGTCGCCCCGATCCACTAGGAATGTCTTACCCGTAAGAGCGGACAGTTCACGCTGGTGGACGACTGTCCCCTCCGCTACGGGCGAACACGTTTCCGTCCTGAATGTGAGACTCCGGCTCCTCGGACGTTTACGTTCCGCATTGATGTGAGTGCTCTGCGTCACGTCGCGGGTCCCGTCCCGCGTAACTCCCGAGCGTTTGCGCAGTTGCTCCGGGCATGGCCCTCACCGCGCCGCCCCTCACCGTCCCGCTCCCCCGCGCCCCGATCGGGACGCCCGCCGCCGAAGCGACCGGAGGCACCGATGCGACCGCGGACTGGTACGCCCGCGTGCTCGGCTGGCCCGTGGCCGGCGGACCGCCCGCGCAGCTGGTGACCGGCGTGCGGTTCGACGTACTGGAACTGCCGGCCGATGCCGGTGCCGCGGTGCTGCACGGACCCTGGCACGGCGCCACGGGTCCGGTGGCGCTCATGGGACGCAGGATGCGGTTCCTGGTGGCCCCGGGGAGCGCCGACGAGCTGGAGGGGCTGCTCGACTGGCTGGAGTGGGGCGGGGTGGCCCTGGATCTCGCCGCCCTGGGTACGGGTGGCCGGATCACCGCTCCGACGCCGCCGGGACACCTGGTGGGGCCCGGGGAAAACCCTCGGGGGGCCGCCGTGTGGCTGCGGCCCCCCGAGCAGGGGTGTGAGGCACTGCTGCCCGCCCTGCCCGTTGCGGGGCGGGGCTCCGGGCCCGGTCGTGGCGGGGACGCCGCCGGGCCCGGTCTCGTACGCCTGGTCGCGGCGGCGGCGACGGAATGCCACCGGGCGCGGTTGCGGCGGCGTACGGCCTCTGCGCATCGCATCGGCGCCGCGGCTGTGACCGGAGGTCAGTCGCGGTTCTCGTAAGCCTCGCGGATGTCCTGCGGAACGCGGCCGCGGTCGTTGACGCTCATGCCCTTGGCCTTGGCCCAGGCACGGATCTCGGCCGTGTCCGGGTTGCCGGGCGTCGCTGCGGCGCGGCCGCCCTTGCTACGACCCGCCGCGGCACGGCCACCGGTGCGGCGACCGCCCTTGGTGAACGGGTCGAGGAGGCCGCGGAGCTTTTCAGCGTTGGCGGTGGTGAGGTCGATCTCGTAGGTCTTGCCATCCAGCGCGAACGTCACCGTCTCGTCCGCCTCGCCGCCGTCGAGGTCGTCGACAAGAAGGACCTGAACCTTCTGTGCCACCGGGATTTCCTTTCATCGAAAAGCAGTACGCGGAAAGGAAACCGCTTTTGCCTGGAAAACACAAACCCCCCGTCACGGGTTCGGGTCCGCAACGGGTCGGGAAACGTGCGCGATTCGGACATAGGGCACGGAGCCGGGGCTCCCGCGAAATCCCCGCGGTGATCGATCAGAGGTGCAGAAGCATCCGGCTGTTGCCCAAGGTGTTCGGCTTCACTCGTTCGAGACCGAGGAACTCGGCGACACCCTCGTCATTGGAACGCAGCAGCTCCATGTACACATCGGTCTCGACCGAGGTCTCGCCGATCTCGGTGAAGCCGTGCTTCGCGAAGAAGTCCACTTCGAAGGTCAGGCAGAAAACCCGGCTGACCCCCACCCTCCGGGCGGTCTCCAGCAACTTGTCGAGCACGAGATGACCGACTCCCCCGCCCTTCAAGTCGCGGTCGACGGCAAGAGTGCGGACTTCGGCCAGGTCTTCCCACATCACGTGGAGCGCACCGCAGCCGACCACTTGGCCATCGGAGTCGCGTTCGGCGACCCAGAACTCCTGGATGTCCTCGTAAAGGACGACCGGCGCTTTGTCCAGCAGGATCCGCTGCTGAACGTACTGGTCGAGCAGGCGGCGCAGCGCGGGAACATCACCGGTGCGCGCTCGGCGGATCGTCACTGTTTTTGCATGTGCAGCGGAGAACTCAACCATGCCCGGACGTTATCGCCCCGGCTCGGTGCCCGGCACCACGGAGTCACCTTCGGCATCGGGCGGCGACGGCGGGGACGGCGGGGAGTCGGCGGCCTCCGCGGACGCTTCGGGTTCCGCGGGCTGCACGATCCGCACGGCGTCCCGCAGTGCCTCGCGCTGTTCCGCCGACATCATGCCGAAGAAGGCCACGAGGGCGGCTGCTGGGTTGTCGCTCGTCGACCAGGCTTCGTTCATCAGTGCGGCCGAGTAAGCGGCCCGGGTGGAGACCGCCGTATATCGATAGGCGCGGCCTTCCGCTTCGCGGCGGACCCAGCCCTTCTGATGGAGATTGTCCATAACGGTCATGACCGTGGTGTACGCGATGGACCGTTCCTGCTGGAGGTCTTCCAGGACTTCACGAACGGTGACCGGGCGGTTCCACTGCCACACCCGCGTCATGACTGCGTCTTCGAGTTCTCCCAAGGGGCGAGGCACAGCAGCACGATAGTGCGGGTTGTGGTGAATTGCGCGGCTATCCGGGCGGCAAGGCGCAACAAAATACGGGCGTACGGCTGGGAAGCCGTACGCCCGTCCCCTGTAGAGGGGGCCTACTTCTGGGGCTGGGACTGCTGAGCGGCCTCGGCGCGGGCGAGCACGGCGTCGACTGCCGCGTCCTCCTTGCCCTTGTTGGCACCGCCCTGGCTCTTCACGATCGTCACGACGAGCGCGATGAAGAACACGGCCATCACGAAGGGGGGCACGAGCGCGGAAACGTAGTCCATGCCCCCAGCCTAGCTACCCCGCCGCGCGCCCGGCCTCCGGGGGCGGGCTGGGCTTGCGGCGCGGCGGGAAGACCTCGCCCGGGGTCGGGATGGGCCGTGCGGGGCGGTCGTCGGGGCGCGGTTCGGTCTTCGGGCGCGCGGGGTCGTTCTCCTTCTCGGAGCCGCCCTTGCCGGCGCCGCCCGTGTCGGTGCCGCCCGCGAGGGTCAGCAGCCGGGTGCGCGGTGCGGGCGCCGTGGACAGCCTGCGGCGTACGGAGCGCTCCGCGATGGTCTGGGCCCGCTCCAGCAGCGCGGCGGCGACCGGGTTGGCGCGCAGCGCCCGCAGGGCCGCGAGGTCGTCCGGGACCGGTTCGTAGCCGGCGGCCAGGGCGTCCTGCAGCAGCTCCAGGTAGCCGGTGAGGCTGCCGGGCAGGGCGGCTCTGTACCGCGCCAGGTCGGCCAGGAGGAACGCTCTGAGCCTCCCCGCCTCCTGGACCGCGTCGTCCACCGACGCCGCGAGGCGCAGGCAGTCCTGGACCTCGACGGCCGTCAGTGGGGCCGTCGAGGACTGAAGGGCGTGAGCGAGCGAGCGCCTGAGCACGTGAAGCTCATCGGCGCCGAACGCCATGCCGCCGCGGGATCCGTAGGGCGTGGGCATGGGCCGAAGATACGCGCTAATCGGACAAAATCCCCTGAGCGAGCGCGGGAACGGCGCGGCGTTTTCATACTTGCCACATTGGAAAGTGCACTCCACCCCGGAAAGGGAGCATCGGGCGCCGAGGACGAGGGGAATCCCATGAACGAACACGCTGACGCCGTGCGGATCGGCTCCTGGGCCGTCCTGTTCGCGCTGTCGGTCTCGCTCGGCACCACGGTCTTCGCGTCCGCCCCGGCCTTCGCGGCGGTCGCAGCGCTGGCGTGCGCGCTGCCGCCCGCCGTGGGCGCCCGGCTCGAAGCGCGGCGGGCGTCGTGACGGACGAGAAGCCGGGAAGTCATCCCCGCCATGCCCTCGCGCCGCTGCTCAACGCGCCCGTACGCCTGTCGGTGACGGCGGCGCTGGCCCCGGTGGACCGGGCCGAGTTCGCCTTCGTCCGCGACCTGGTCGAGGTGTCCGACTCGGTTCTCTCGAAGCAGGTGTCGGTTCTGGAGGAGGCGGGCTGGGTGGCCGTCGAGAAGGGCCGCGTGGCCCGCCGCCCCCGTACCTGGCTCTCCCTGACCCCGGAGGGCCGCACGGTCTACCAGCGCCACCTCGCGGCCCTGCGGGCCATCGCGGAGGGCTAGGCCCTCTCCTTGACGGTACGGAGGAACTCCGCCCAGGCGGCCTGGGTGGTGGCGAGGACCAGGTGGGCCGGGTCGGCGCGGTCCGCGACCCGGACCAGGGTGCCGGGGGCGGCGCTGACGTACACGCAGTTGTCCCCCTCGCCGCAGAACGAGGACTTCTGCCAGGCGGGCCGAGCGTTCATGGCGTCTCCTCCGGTCACAGGCGCTGTGGCGCCGGGGACGGGCTCCCGGTAATTCTCGTGGGGCGAAGGTAACCCCACGGCGGCCGTGGTCCGGCCATTTCCGGGGAAATTGTCATGGCGGGCGTCAGGACGCGATAAGGACCGGGTGCGCCGCGGGGTGCGTGACCGCCCGCGGGACGGGAGCGGCCCCCGGCCTCCGGAGGGAGGGCGGGGGCCGTCTGGGCGTTCGGGCGGGCGGGGTGCGGGACCGGCGGTCCCGGCCCGGTCAGCCGAAGGCGGGCGCGTTGCGCTCGTAGACCAGCCGGAGGCCGATCAGGGTGAGCCAGGGCTCGTGGTCGTCGATGGCCTCGGCCTCGCCGAGGACGATCGGGGCCAGGCCGCCCGTGGCGATGACGCGGACGTCGTCCGGGACGCCGTTCGGGCCGGCCAGCTCCTTGGCCATGCGGGACACGATCCCGTCGACCTGGCCCGCGAACCCGTAGACCACGCCCGACTGCATCGCCTCGACCGTGGACTTGCCGATGACGTTGCGCGGGCGGGCCAGCTCGATCTTGCGGAGCTGGGCCCCCCGTACGCCGAGGGCCTCCATGGAGATCTCGATGCCCGGGGAGATGACCCCGCCGACGTACTCGCCCTTGGCGGAGACCGCGTCGAAGGTGGTCGCCGTGCCGAAGTCGACGACGATCGCGGGGCCGCCGTAGAGCTCGGCGGCGGCGACCGCGTTGACGATGCGGTCCGCGCCGACCTCCTTCGGGTTGTCCATCAGGATCGGTACGCCCGTCTTGGTGCCGGGCTCCACGATCACCGCCGGAACGTCGCCGTAGTAGCGCCGGGTCACCTCGCGGAGCTCGTGCAGCACCGCCGGCACCGTCGAGCAGATCGCGATGCCGTGGATGCCGTCGCCCAGTTCGTTGCCGAGCATCGGGTGCATGCCCATCAGGCCCTGCATCAGCACGGCCATCTCGTCGGCCGTACGGCGCGGGTCGGTCGAGACGCGCCAGTGCTCGACGATCTCGTCACCGTCGAACAGGCCAAGGACCGTATGGGAGTTGCCCACGTCGATGGTGAGGAGCATCGGTTACACCGCCTCGCGCAGATCGAGGCCGATGTCCAGGATCGGGGAGGAGTGGGTGAGCCCGCCGACGGCGAGGTAGTCGACGCCCGTCTCGGCGTAGGCGCGGGCGTTGTGCATGGTGAGACGGCCCGAGGACTCCAGGACCGCGCGGCCGTGGACCAGCGCCACCGCTTCCTCGGTCTCGATGGGCGTGAAGTTGTCGAGCAGGATCAGGTCCGCGCCCGCGTCCAGGGCCTCGCGAACCTGCTGGAGGGTGTCCACCTCCACCTCGATGGGGAGGTCGGGGAACTGCTCGCGCACGGCCTTGAACGCCTCGCGCACGCCGCCCGCCGCGATCACGTGGTTGTCCTTCACCAGCGCCGCGTCGGACAGCGACATGCGGTGGTTGACGCCGCCGCCGCAGCGGACCGCGTACTTCTCCAGGCAGCGCAGGCCCGGGGTGGTCTTGCGGGTGTCGCGGACCTTGGCCTTGGTGCCCTCCAGCTCGTCGGCCCAGGCGCGGGTGGCCGTGGCGATGCCCGACATCAGGCAGAGCAGGTTCAGCGCGCTGCGCTCGCCGGTGAGCAGGTCCCGGGTGCGGGCCCGTACGGAGAGCAGCACCTGGCCGGCCTCGACGCGGTCGCCGTCCTCGACGTGGCGCTCGACCTCGAAGGTATCGGTGCAGACGACGGACAGGACGGCCTCGGCGACGCGCAGGCCGGCGACCGTACCGGCCTCGCGCGCGGTGAAGTCGGCCGTGGCGACGGCGTCCTCGGGGACGGTGGCGACGGTGGTGACGTCGACCCCGCCGTCGAGGTCCTCGGAGATCGCCATGTGCGCGATGTCCTCGACCTCGATCGGGTCCAGGCCGGCGTCCACGAGCAGCTGGGCGAGCGCCGGGTCCAGGCCGGTCTCCTCGCCCTCGCCGCAGGCGCAGTCGTCTCCGCAGCCGCCGCCCTCGCTCTGGTCGAGGATCGGGAGCTCTTCGTGCGGGTGGGTGTGGTCGTGCTCGTGCGTGCTCACGGTTACCGCTCCATGCTGTCGGTGCTGCGGGTACTGATGCTGCTGTTGCTGCTGTTGCTGTCGCTGCTGCTGTTGCTGCTCAGGGGGATCCGTACGGACGGGAAGTCCGCCGAGTCCGTGGAGGTGACGACCAGGGCCCGCCGCTCGGTCTGCGACAGGCGCACGACCAGGTGGCGCCGCCACTCGGTGTCGTCCCGGTCGGGGTGGTCCTCGCGCCAGTGGCAGCCGCGGGTCTCCGCGCGCCGCTGGGCGGCGGCGACCAGTACCCGGGCCACGCACAGGAGGTTGGTGGCCTCCCAGGTCTCGGTGCCCGGGACGGCCGTCTTGCCCCGGGTCTCCAGCTCCGTCAGCGCCGTCGCGTACAGGGCTTCGAGCGCGGCGGCGGCCCGGCGCAGGGACTCGGCGGAGCGGAGCACGCCCGCGCCGTCGGTCATGATGCGCTGGATCTCGTAGCGCGCCTCGGCGGGCTGGAGGGGGCCGGTGGCCGGGACGGGGATGCCGGGGCCGGTGCCCACGGGCGGGTTCCCGATGATGTCGTCGGCGATGCGCTCGGCGAAGACCAGGCCCTCCAGCAGGGAGTTGGAGGCCAGCCGGTTCGCGCCGTGCACTCCGGTGCAGGCCACCTCGCCGCAGGCGTACAGCCCGGGGACGGTGCTGCGGCCGTGCAGGTCGGTGCGTACGCCGCCGGAGGCGTAGTGCGCGGCCGGGGCGACGGGGATCGGCTCGGTCACCGGGTCGATGCCGTGCGAGCGGCAGGCGGCGAGGATGGTGGGGAAGCGCTGCTCCCACATCTCGGCGCCGAAGTGCCGGGCGTCCAGGTACATGTGCTGCGTGCCCTGCTCCTGCATGCGGCGCATGATGCCCTTGGCGACGATGTCGCGGGGGGCGAGCTCGGCGAGCTCGTGCTGGCCGGTCATGAAGCGGACCCCGTCGGCGTCGACGAGGTACGCGCCCTCGCCGCGGACGGCCTCCGACACCAGGGGCTGCTGGCCCTCGGCGTCGGCGCCGAGGAAGAGCACGGTGGGGTGGAACTGCACGAATTCGAGGTCGGAGACCTCGGCGCCGGCGCGCAGCGCGAGGGCCACGCCGTCGCCGGTGGAGACCGACGGGTTGGTGGTCGCGGAGAAGACCTGGCCCATGCCGCCGGTCGCGAGGATCACGGCGGGCGCGTGGACGGCGCCGACCCCGTCGTGCTGGCCCTCGCCCATGACGTGCAGGGTGACGCCCGCGGTACGGCCCTCGGCGTCCAGGAGCAGGTCCAGGACCAGGGCGTTCTCGACGGTCTCGATGCCGGCGTCCTGGACGGCCTCGACGAGCGCCCGGGAGATCTCGGCGCCGGTGGCGTCACCGCCGGCGTGCGCGATGCGGCGGCGGTGGTGGCCGCCCTCGCGGGTCAGCTCGATCTCGCCGGTCTCCGCGGAGGTGTCGAAGACGGCGCCGGTCGCGATGAGGCGGCGTACGGCGTCGGGCCCCTCGGTGACCAGGAGCCGGACGGCGGCCTCGTCGCACAGGCCGGCGCCCGCGACGAGGGTGTCGTCGAGGTGCTGCTCGGGGGTGTCGCCGTCGCCGAGGGCGGCGGCGATGCCGCCCTGGGCCCAGCGGGTGGAGCCGTCGTCGAGCCGGGCCTTGGTGACCACGACGGTACGGCGGCCCGCGGCGGCGCAGCGCAGTGCGGCGGTCAGTCCGGCGACGCCGGAGCCGACGACCACGACATCGGCGTCCACGGACCAGCCGGGCGCCGGGGCGTGGAGCCGTATGCCGGTGCTGGTGCCCGCTGTTGCGGGGCCTCTGCCTGGGGTGCTCACGGTTGTGCTCCGAACTCCAATGGGATGTTGTCGATCAGCCGGGTCGCGCCCACTTTCGCGGCGACGGCCAGCACGGCCTGACCGGTGAAGCCGTGACCGGCCTCGGTGAAGTCCTGTGGGTCCACCAGCGCCAGGTAGTCCAGTACGAGCGGCGGATCGTGGCGGCCCGCCTCCTCCAGGACGTGCCGCGCGGCGGCCCGTACGGCCTCCGGCAGCCCGGCGCCCGCCGCGGCGACGGCGTGCGCGTCGGCGGAGGCGCGGATCTCGCCGAGCCGGGCCAGGCCGGTGGCCCGCTCGTCGCCGGCCGGCGGGGCCTGCGCCTCGGCGCGGGCGCGCAGCGCGGACTGCGCGGCGAGCCGGTCGCGGCCGGCGAACAGGGCGCGGGAGAGGGCGAGGGCGGTGCCGCGCTCCTTGGCGGAGAGGTAGCGGTTGCGGGAGGACAGCGCGAGCCCGTCCGTCTCGCGGACGGTCGGTACGCCGACCACCTCCACGGGGAAGTTCAGGTCGGTCACCATGCGCCGGATCAGGGCCAGTTGCTGCGCGTCCTTCTGGCCGAAGAAGGCCAGGTCGGGGCGGGTGAGGTGGAGCAGCTTGGCGACGACGGTCAGCATGCCGTCGAAGTGGCCGGGGCGGGTGGCGCCTTCGAGGCGGCCGCCCATCGGGCCGGCGGTGATCCGGACCTGGGGGTCGCCGCCGGGGTAGACCTCGTCGACGGCCGGGGCGAACACGGCGTCGGCGCCGGCCTCTTCGGCGATCGCCAGGTCGGCGTCGAGGGTGCGGGGGTAGCGGTCGAGGTCCTCGTTCGCCCCGAACTGCAGGGGGTTGACGAAGACCGTGACCACGACCTGGCCGGTGGGGCCGACGTGTTCGCGGGCGGTGCGGACCAGGGTGGCGTGGCCCTCGTGGAGGGCGCCCATGGTCATGACGACGGCGCGGCGGGCGGCGGTGGCAGTGGCGGTGGCGGCGGTGGCCGCCGTGGCGCGGGGCAGGCGGTGCAGGGCGTCGGCGGTGTCGAGGAGGATCACAGCTCGCCGCCTTCGCGTCCCTCGGGGCCGGTGCCGGGGTCGGTTCCGGGGTCGGTTCCGGGGTCGGTTCCGGCCGCCGCCCCGTCGGCGAGCACGCCGAGGAGATCCTCGGCCAGTTCGGGCTTGAGCAGACCGTGCGCGAGGGCCCGGTCGGCGGTCGTACGGGCCATCGCGAGGTACCCGGCGACGGTCCCCGGGGCGTGCTTGCGCAGCTCCGAGACGTGCGCGGCGACGGTACCGGCGTCACCGCGGGCCACCGGGCCGGTCAGGGCGGCGTCACCGGAGCGCAGGGCGTTGTCGAGGGCCGCGCCGAGGAGCGGGCCGAGCATCCGGTTCGGGTGTTCGACGCCCGCCTTGGCCAGCAGCTCCATCGACTGGGCGACCAGGGTGACCAGGTGGTTCGCGCCGAGGGCCAGGGCCGCGTGGTAGAGCGGGCGGTTCGCCTCGGCGATCCACTCGGGCTCCCCGCCCATCTCGATGACCAGGGCCTCCGCGGCGAGCCGCAGCTCGTCGGGGGCGGTCACGCCGAAGGAGCAGCCCGCGAGGCGCTGCACGTCGACCTCGGTGCCGGTGAAGGTCATCGCGGGGTGCAGGGCCAGCGGGAGGGCGCCCGCGCGGCGCGCGGGGTCCAGCACGGAGACCCCGTACCGCCCGGAGGTGTGCACGAGGAGCTGCCCGGGGCGGACCGCGCCGGTCCCGGCGAGGCCCTCCACCAGGGACGGCAGAGCGTCGTCGGGGACGGTCAGCAGCACGAGGTCGGAGACCTCGAGGACCTGCGCCGGGGACACGACGGGCACGTCGGGCAGCATCCGCGCGGCGCGGCGGCGCGAGGCGTCGGAGACACCGGACACCGCGACGGGCCGGTGCCCGGTCTGCTGCAGGGCGCGGGCCAGCGCCGGGCCGACCCTGCCGGCTCCGACGACACCGACGGAGAGCCGGGCGGGGCGCTCCGCCTGGGGGGCTGTGTTCACGCGGGGGAGGCCTTCCGTTCCGTTCCGGTCCGCGGGGGGTACCGGACGATACGCCGCCATGCTAGCTCCTGGTGTGCGGGCCGGTCGGCGATGATCGGGGCATGAACCAGGACACGGAGCGGACGGCGACCGCGGGACCGGGCGCGGAGCCGGGCACGAGGGCGGGGTCGGGGTCGAGGTCGGGGTCGGGGTCGGGGGCCGACGCCGGCTCGGGCGCAGGGCCGGGCGCAGGGCCGGGGTCGGAGCCGGGGTCGGAGCCGGGCTCCGGTACGGGGGCGCAGCCGGGCGCAGGGCCGGGCTCGGACTCGGGGTCGGAGCCGGGCTCCGGTACGGGGACGCAGCCGGGCGCAGGGCCGGGCACAGGGCCGGCCTCGGACTCGGGGGCGCAGCCGGGCACCGGGCCGCGCTCGAAGCCCAGCTCCGGTACGGGGACGCAGCCGGGCACCAGCTCGGGTGTG